>NZ_FOSJ01000003.1:66467-80434 GCF_900114235.1 Marinilactibacillus piezotolerans
TATCTGGAAACTGAGTGGAGATCTCTTAGTGAGTTAATTGATATGCTGCTTTTATCTGGTAAAGTTCATTTAACTGTGTAAAAACAAAAGCCGCATGCAGATTAATCCAGAACCAAAACAAACAGATACAAGAATGAACTGAGAATAGTCTGAAATTCGCTTAATTAAAGAAGTACCCGCGAACTGAATTTATTTAAGCTGAAAACCATCGAACAGTGGTGTAGTTATTATGAAAGAGAACCGACGACTTGCATAGGGATTTTGAACTTTAAGCTTCTCATTACTTCCGTTTTTTTCTACGTTAATATTATGGCTTTTTAAAATTTCAATCTATGTAACGGCGCATGAAATGATCTAAAATATTACGTTTATAACTTAATCATTTATTATCAATTTTAGATTTAGCTAATGAATTATCCATTATCATTACAAGTGTATAGAAAAAAACAAAGAGCCTGGGACAAAAGCCTTAACAAAATAATGAGATCCGCTGAAAATCTACTTGAGATTTCAGCAGATCTTATTTGTTTATGTAAGAAAAAGGAGCACGGCTTTGGATATAATAAAGTCATCACAACAAATCATAGAAAGGATGCTCCTTATGTATACTCAATATACCATGGACCAAACTGCCTTACCATTAGAAATGAACTGTTAACTTACCAGAAAATCACATCGTCTACTCTATTCATCAAGTTGTGGAAGATTTAGATGACTCGCAGTATCGCTTAATTAAAAATGACTTTGATCGGCCGGTTTTTCACCCGAAATTTCTACTCAAAACACGACTACTTACCTATTCAGACGGGATCTTTCCCTGTCGAAAAATCGAAAAAATGATGCAAAAAAATATATCGATGCAATGATTAGCAGGTCAAACGTTAGTATCTTACCGTACACTCAATCGATTCAGGGTATCCGAGAAAACTAAAGACATTTTACAAGATCTTTATTGTACTTTTTCTTCGGTTAAAAGAAGAACAATCGTTTCAAGGTAAAGCATTATTTATAGATGGTACAAAGTTTGAAGCAGATGCCAGCCAATAAATATAGCTTTGTATTGGAAGAACTCTGTAGATCGATTCTACTCGAATTTAAAAGAAAAAGAAATTCACTACTATGAAGAAGAGATCGCCCCACTCATCGATCAAGCGGTCGAAAGAGATCAAAATCAGGGTTTACTAAAGAAGAAGGCACTCAATTTACAGTAAATGTAAACTTGATGTAGAACCAACTTTCGGATAGGTGAAGATCAATTTGACATTCAATCGATCTTCATGGTCAATAAACAAGAAGAAACCCTGAAAGAATTGTAAAAATTCAATTCTTTCAGGGTTTCTCTATACTTAAAGATTTTCAAAGACTTTTGTCCCAGCGCCTTAGAAATTATACTATTTTGGTGCTATAGATGCTTCGTAAATTGATTTAATTGCATCTGATAGATGTTTATCGAATTCTTCTTCTGTCTGGTCCGCACTTAAATCTTGTGATAAAGCACGAGAAAAGCTTGCAATCAATCCTTTATTTTTAGAAAGTTTTTCGTTTGCTTCTTCTCGGCTATATCCACCTGATAAAGCAACTACGCGTAATACATTAGGATGTTCACTGAATTCAGTGTATAATCCAGCATTGGTTGGAATGGTTAACTTCAACATAACTTGTGTGTCTTCATCCAATTGATCCAAGTGTGATTTGATTTCAGCTTTCAATAATTCTTCTGATTCCACTTTATCTTCACTATAGACATCTACTTCAGGCTCTATGATTGGCATCAGTCCCGCTTTAACAATCTGCATAGCAACTTCAAACTGCTGATCGACAACCTTTTTAATGCCTTCTTTATTTGCTTCTTTGATGACAGAACGCATTTTTGTTCCAAAAACATGATGGTCAACGGCTCTTTTGAGCAATTGGTCCAAATCTGGCATTGGTTTCATGATTTGAACACCTTCTGCCTCTTCTGCTAACCCTTTATCAACTTTAAGGAAAGGGATGATTCCTTTTTCTTCCCACAAGAAATCTGCAGTATATTTATCATCAATCAAGCGATCCATTGTGTTTTCAAAAAGAATCGCACCTAATATATATTCGGAAGTAAACGAAGGACTTTTTATGACCCGTGTTCTCATCTCGTGAACTAGAGTAAACATTTCATCATCTGTGGAGTATGCCGTTTCCGGAACACCATACGCTTTTAATGCTTTTGGCGTACTTCCGCCACTTTGATCCAGCGCCGCAATAAACCCTTCTCCAGAACCCATTCGTTTCAATTGTTCTTTATTCAATTAAACCATTCCTTTCGTATAATAAACTTAGTATATCTTTACTCTTTTATTATAACGCTCCTACATTAGATTGTTAAAGGAAATCACTTTATTTTCTCTAAGTTATTTCTGAATATACGCCGTACTTCCTGTCGCTGTCTTTTCAACAATGATATGTGCAGGAATGCGTGTCTTTAACTCGTCTACATGAGAAATAATACCAACTAATCGACCTTTCTGATGCAGATCAAGTAAGGTCTGGACCGCCATATCCAATGAATCAGAATCCAACGTTCCAAATCCTTCGTCCACAAATAGAGTATCCACGCTGACGCCGCCATTCTGGTTTTGAATTACATCACTTAGTCCTAACGCTAACGCTAGTGAAGCTTTAAAGGTTTCCCCTCCAGATAGCGTATGCACACTTCTTGTTTTTCCAGTGTAATGATCAAACACTTCCATATCCAATCCTTGTTTCCCGGAACCTTTTCCTTTCTCTAGTTGACGCTGCAGCTCATAGCGGTGATTGGTCATTTGGCTGAATCTTTGATTGGCTGCAATCAGAATTTCTTCAAAATAGATGCCTAAAACATACCGTTCAAATGAGATATAATCTGTCTCTTTGGATCCATTGGCCAGGGTAGAGAGTGCTCCGTACAGTTGATATTCTTTCTCCACTTGACTGCTTTGTTTCTGATAATCTTGAATTGCTTCTGTAGCTCGTTTGTTCTGTGAAGATGAGGTCAGCAGCTTATCTCTTTGTGTTTCACACTCACTCGCTTGGGTCTTGATTTGAATTATTTCTGCTTCATATACTGATTTCTCTTTGATTGGACCAACTGTTTTCAGGTTTTCCTCTATTTGTTTTATTCTATCCTGATTGACCAGCACAGCCGTTCTATATTCTTCTATTTCTTTGACAAACGTTTCTTTTTCTACTTCTTCCAATAAATACTCTGCAAAAGCTTCGCCCAATTGACTAGTTTCCTTTAACTGCTTGAATTTTTTTATCAGCTGTTCTTTTTTGGCTGTCGTTTCTACCAGTTGAGATTCAGTCAGCTCAATAGCTGTTTTAGTTGAAGCTAATTCACTTTTCAATATACTCATACTGTTTTGAAGTGTTTTATGAGTGGTTTCCGTTGTTTGTATATACTGCTCTTTTTCTTTTATAGCTTGCTGGATAGCCTGTTTAGATTGAGCATTCAGTTGTCCTTTTAGCTTGACTTGTTCTTCTGTTAATTCTTGTTTTCTAACTGTGGCGAAATCGATAGTAGACTCACATTTTTGGAGATCTGTCCTAATACGACTTTCTTCTTTGCGCAACTCCTCCAGTTTTCGTTTCAGATCTGCTTCTTCACCTGCTTGCTTTTCTCCTGTTTCAAGTTCTTTCTTGAACACCTGTAACTGGTTTTGAAGTTCTTGCTCTTCTGCTACACCTTTATTGAATGCTGCACCTGTTTCTGAAGGATCGATTTCTAAACGAGCAGAACGAGATTGGATATCTATTGTAAGATTTTCCAGTTTCGCTGAGACTTGTGTAAATCGAGTATTTGTTTCTTTTTCTGCCAGCTCCAATGCTTCCAGTTCCTCTTTTGTCAGGCTTTCTTTACCTCCCGTTGCTTTAGCTGGATGATGGACAGATCCACACACAGCACAAGGTTCACCCTCAACTAGTTCTTTAGCCAGAACACTCGCTAAGTTTGAGTAGTAAGCCGCTTTTCCTTTGACGAGTTCATGATAAGCTTTTTCTTTTGCTGCTTTTACTTCGATATAAGTTTTGTTTAATTCGACCTCTTCTTTTTGAAGAGCACAAATCCTATTTAATTCTTCATTGCGGTTACTTAATTGTTGAAGCGTTTCTTTAGAAGTTGAAATGGTTTCTTTCAGGTCTTCGAGTTTAATCTTTAAGTCTGCGATCAGCTTTAAGTCCGTCTCTGTTTTTTCAGTTGTTTTTCCCACTTCCTCTAACGCTTCTTTCAAAGTTTCGCATGTTTCCTGTTTCTCTTGAATTATTTCTTCTTGTTGTTTGATCAATTGCTCTTTTTCTTCTACTTGATCAAAGACTTTCCATTCATCATTTAGTTTCGTAATTTCAGTTCGGACAAGTGCTAACTGATTAAGTTCTTCTTTTACAGCTTCCAGTTTTGCTGATTCTGTTTTTTCTTTTTCGATTAACTCAGCTTGCTTTTCTCTTAATTCTTCAAGCTGAGTCGTTTTATTTTGGATCTGTTGTTCTGTTTCATCCACTGTCGTCTTAGCTTCAACTATTTTTTGAGCTTCAGTATGCTTTTGGACTGCTGATTCTTTTTGTTTGATGGTGTCTTCTCTGGTATTCAATTCATTTTTCTCATTTGTATATTTTTCTTGCTGTTCCAACCAGCCGATGACTTGTTCATGTAATTTCAGTTCATTTTGATAGTGAGAAATTTTTTCTTTTACTGCTGATAACTCTTTTTCTTCTTTATCGATACTCTCTTCCAGAACGGCCAATGTTTTTTCCACATCATACTGTTCAATAGCTTTCTCCAGAACTTCATTATCTTCGATCGCTATACTCGAAAAAGCTTGTTTTATAGCCTGTGTATGGCTTTTACGCTGGTCTTCCAGAATCTTGGTTCTGGTTTTTAGCTTTTCTTGAAACTGCTCAATCTGCTTAGTCTGAAAAATATTTCTGAAAATAATTTCTTTGTCGCCACTGTTTGACTCAAGCATCTTTTTGAACGATCCTTGCGGCAGCATAACAATTTGTCTGAACTGGTCATACGTCAGTCCTAAGATTTCTTGGATCTCATCATTGGCTTCTTTTACTTTGGTCGTGACTTTACCGTCTTTGTGTAATTCCACATTTGATTGAATCTGTTTTGTTTTTGAACGTGATCCAGGACCGATTTGTGTTGGTTCACGGCGAATAAAGTAGCTTTTTTCTCCTAATTCAAATTCAAGTTCGACGTAACAGAGATCTGTATCTTTAGCGAACTGTGATTTGAAAGTATCTTTCTGGCGAGAATCTCCGCTTGCCGAATCAAACAAAGCATAAGCAATGGCATCAAATATCGTTGTCTTACCTGCTCCAGTTGGTCCGCTGACCAGAAATAAAGAAGACTGGGCTAACTGAGTAAAATCTATTTCAACTTTGCCTTTATAAGGACCAAAAGCATTCATGACTAATTTTAATGGGCGCATCAGTTTTCTCCTTTCTGGACTTCATTCATTACTAGTTCTACAGCAGACTTTTGATTTTCGTCCATCGTATCTTGTTTGTAAGTCGTATAAAAATCTTCAAACAGCTCTACCATGGACTTTTTCTGAAGCGTTTCTTGTGTCTGCTTCGCTGTTTTTGAATCATTTCTTTCGCGACCAACATACTCTAATCCCATTGCAAAAGGATAGCGTCTTCTCAACTGATTCATCGCATCCATCACGTAATTTTTATCTTCAAGCTCAAAAAAAGTATAATGACTAGATTCACTTTGCATTAATTCTTCAAATGTCCCACGCAGTACCTGCATATCTCGTAACGGTTCGATTTCAATCGGCTCTACTTCCAATTTATCTTTCTCGATTTCAACGATCCAGCTTTTCTTCTTATGAGGAACTTCAGATTTTGAGTATTTCAATGGCGATCCACTATATCTGACTTTTTCCCATTTCACTTTCTGGGCTTTATGCAAATGTCCTAGCGCAACATAATCAAAGTCTTCAAAGATGCCAGCATCCACAAATTCCGCTGTACCAATACTTAAGGGTCTTTCTGAATCAGAATCTTCTACTGACTCTTTTGTCTGATTCACAATATATCCATGTGCAATCAGAATGTTTGTTTCTTCTAAGTTCATACTTGCTTTCATTAATTCTATTTGGGCTTTAGTAGCATCTTCCAAATCTTTGATATCGTCTTGTTCCAGCAACTGTCTGACAGTAATATGATCGGCAAAAGGTAATAAATAGAAATTCACACCATTGATTGTTACTTTTCTCGGTGTTTTTTTAACCATTCCCTCAATAAATAAATTGCTCGTTTCAAGTAGCTCTGCAGCATATTCTAACCGTTCGTTACTATCATGATTACCGGCTATCGCTAACACTGGAATACCTGCTTCTTTGATTAATCTGGTAATGATTTTATTTGCCAGTGTCACAGCTTCTTTCGGTGGAATTGCCCGATCATATAAATCTCCTGCCATAATCAATACATCAATATTCAATTCTTTTACTTTATCAACTAACTGATTTAAATAATATTCTTGATCTTCCAACATAGAAAATTCATTAACAATTTTCCCGATATGCCAGTCTGCTGTATGTAAAATCCGCATGTCCAGTCTCCAATCTCTACTCTATAATTGTTTTCATTTTAACAAAAACCTTCATTTATAGAAACATATATTTGGTTTAATTTTTTTATTTGAACTGGTACAATATTCTTTATTAATAGTTAATTTAAATTTGAAACTTTTTTACCCTAAAAAGAACTACTCTAAGAATGTACATGATGATTCTGGTAGTATTACTCAATTTGGAGGAAGCATTTATGATTCAAACTGTTTTATCAGCAATAGCTGTTTATATATCTACCAGCATTGATTATTTGTTTATCTTAATGATTATTTTTTCTCAAAGCTATACTAGAAAAGGGCTTTTTCAGATTTATAGTGGTCAATATATCGGGACTGGTATCTTGGTAGCCGTGAGCTTATTCGCTGCTTATGTATTAAATTTCATTCCTCAAGACTGGTTGATCGGACTGCTTGGATTGATTCCGATTTTCTTAGGGGTTCGTATCGCCTTGCTGGGAGAAAGCGAAGAAGAAGAGGGGAAAGTGGTCGAGAAACTGGAACAACGAGGATCTACACGCTTATTGTGGATTGTCACTCTGCTCACTATTGCTTCTGGCGGTGATAATCTAGGAATTTATATTCCTTACTTTACTTCTCTCTCCTTTTCAGAAATTATAGTGATACTGATTGTATTCTTCATATCAACCTTTCTTCTTTGCCAGATTAGTTACAAATTAGTGAAAATCTCTTTTGTATCTGAAACGATTGAAAAATATGAGCGAATCATTGTCCCGGTCGTATTCATTGGACTTGGACTATATATCATGTTAGAAAATGGCACTATTAATACTTTACTGTATATATAAGAAATATTTCGATTGTTACTTTAGTGGTATCCGACCAATATACTGATATAATAAAAGTGACAATTCTCGTAAGTGAATCGTTCAAACTTTTTACATGAGAAAGGTGGATTAAACCATGGAAAAGTTAAAAAACATGAAAATCCCCGAGACGGAAGACGACTACGGAACATTTCAATTAGATGCGATGGGTGATTTATTTTTTAAATATAAAATAAATTTTAATGGAGAACCGAAACTATTACCTGAATTACTAATGGATGATTCTGTTTATATAAATAATAATGGGATCCAATTAGATCCTAACTCTATTTTATTCAAAACAGCTCAAAAGGATTTAACCGATTATTTTGAAGAACAAAACTTAAAATTAAGATGATTGCGAGGTATAAAATGAAAAATATCAAGATGACAATTGAGTATGATGGTGGTAGATACTTAGGTTGGCAAAGACTCGGTGATTCGGACAAGACCATTCAAGGAAAAACAGAAAATATTCTAACCAAAATGACCGGTTCCGAAATTGAGATTGTAGGTTCAGGTCGCACAGATGCAGGTACTCACGCCAAAGGACAGGTAGCTAATTTCAAGACATCAATCGATATGGATCTCCCTACAATGCAGGAGTATCTGATTCGATATCTTCCTCAAGATATCATCGTCAAAGAATTGGAAGAAGTTCCGGAAAGGTTCCATGCCAGGTATCATGCCGTCGGGAAAAAATATAGCTATTACGTCTGGAATAACGTTGTTCCTTCTGCTTTTGAGCGCAATTACAGCTTCCATTACTCTGAACAATTGGATTTGGAGAAAATGAATAAAGCCTGTGAAAAATTAATAGGAAGACACGACTTCATCGGTTTTTCTGCTCTTAAAAAATCCAAAAAATCAACTGTGCGAACCATTGATGAAATTTCTATCCAGAGAGAAGACAATTTACTGCACTTTACGTTTATAGGGGAAGGCTTTCTATACAAAATGGTTAGAATTCTTATGGGAACACTCCTAGAAATTGGTTCAGGAATTACAGCTTTGGAAGTAATTGACACTATATTTGAGAGTGGCATTAGAAGCGAAGCCGGGATGACCGTCCCCGCTCAAGGCCTTTTTCTGGATGAAGTATATTATAATTAAAAAGCGCAAGTAATTTTCAAATACTCCATCTATAATATGTACCAACAGAAACTAATCTATCAAAGTAAAAAACAATCATTTGATTTGACGAAAGCTATTCAAAGAATGATTTTTATTAACTAACTAGCCATTATATCCAAACATAACAGCCCAAAATAATAAATATAACGATATCAATATAATGATTACGCCTAAAATTATACTCATTAGCGCTGTAGATTTGCTTTGCTTTCTGACTTTTGTTCCAGCCACTACAAGCATGATACCCCCAAATAAAAAGATAAGTTCAAATAGCAAGATTGGCCATCTGATTTCTAATACTTCTTGTAAAAGATAGATTATTTCCATAAGTGCCCTCCTTCGCTCAGTATATTGAATAGAGAATTTCATAATGCATAGACTAAAGAACTGTTCATTTAAGTTATTTTACCATATATAATTGATATTATGATAAGATCAATTATCACGCTCTCAAAAATGAATAATGGGTAAAGTTTAAAAAGGAGGACCCAATTTATGTCAAAAATAAAAAATATGAAATTTCCTGATCATCAATCGGATTACGGAACATTTCAACTAAATGCTATGGCTGATTTGTTTTTCAAGTATAAAATTGAATCCAACGGTGAACCAAGGTTACTGCCGGAATTCTTACTTGATGATTCTGTTTATTTTAACAATAAGGGACTTTACTTGAATCCTAATTCAGTTCTATTCAATGCTGCAGAGAAAGATTTGAACAACTACTTTGAAAAAAATAAAATCTACTTCCTTAATGAGTTACTTTAACTTCACTCTGACAAGGTCTCTTTTCTCTAAAATTAGAGGAAAGAGCTTTTTTATTTTTTAAACAGAACTTTTTTATCTCAAATTTAAACTACTATATTTTAAAAATATTTGCTATAAAGGCGTTGCTTAAAAATCCACTTGGTGATATACTCAGTTTATAATAATTACAATGTAATAAAAAATATAAACTGGAGGCGGAATTATGATTATTGACTATAAAGACCACGGAAAAGAACCTTACGTAATTAATATTGAAGATGCCACAACTAAAAATTCGAATTATCGTACAACCATTTGGACTGGTGAAAAGTTGCAGGTAACTGTAATGTCTATAGAACCAGGCGATGATATCGGGTTGGAAGTGCATCACGGGATCGACCAATTTATTCGTATTGAAAAGGGCACTGGATTATGCAAAATGGGCCCTACTGAAAACAATTTGAATGTTGAGGAAACTGTATCTGATGATGATGCTGTTTTTGTACCTGCTGATATGTGGCACAATATTGAAAATATTGGAGACGAACCCCTTAAACTTTACACCATTTATGCTGGCCCTGATCATCTAGAAGGAACCGTTCATCCTACCCATAAGGATGCAGAAAATGATCCAAATGAACATTAACTATTAAAAGTACAGAATAAAAACCGTTTATACCTTCTACAAAGGATAAACGGTTTTATTCTGTCATTTTTATTACTAAGAAATCACTTCTGACTAAAATTATTGATTATTGAGATCCATTTGACGAATACCTTCTTCTAAAATCTCAATTTGACGGATTGTTTCTTCGTCCTTCACTATTTTTTCTTTCCCATTTACTAATGATTCGTATATTCCTTGATAAATACGGCTATAATCTCCTACTTCTGACACCACTTTTTCTTCATGGTATCGTCCTGCCTCATCCATATAGTATAAAGTACCGTAATGCTCGGGGAGATCTACACCAAAGTCTTTATTGTCAGGCATATAAAATAACTTCAAGTGTTCTTCTTGACGATCTTTTGTCTCTTTGATAAAAGTTCCTTTTGTACCATAGACAACAAAACTTGGCCGTTCTTTCATTCTGAAATAACTTGATTTTACAGATACTTTCAAATTGCCAGCGTAATGTAAGTCCAAATCAAAATAATCATTCATTCGACCACTTCCCAAAAGTTGGCGGACGTCATAATTCACTTTGTTTGGGCTACCAAAATAAGATATAACTTGATCTACAGTATGACATGCATGAGTGTATAAGAAACTATCTAATGGACTGAATGTGTCACTAGATTGTGGTACTTCTGGTCGGAAGTAGTCAAAATGCATATCCATCTCAAAAACTTCACCTAGTACGCCACTTTCAATTACTTTTTGCACAGTTAAAAAGTCGGAATCGAAGCGACGATTCTGATAACATTGAATAAATAACCCTTTTTCTTCTGCTAAAGCAAATAACTCTTTCGCTTGTTCAGAAGTTTCAGAAAAAGGTTTTTCTACTAATGCATTTTTTCCATTGATCAGTGCTTCTTTAGCTAAATCATAATGACTTTGTGGGGGTGTAGAAATAACCACTAACTGAACGTCAGAATCATTCCATATTTCGTTAATATCTTTAACATACTCTACCCCTGGTAAAGCATCCCAAGGAGATTGATCTTCCGGGGATAATATTTTCTTGATTTTGATATTTTCAACTTTACTTGAAAATGGAATATGATAGCGATTGGCACTCTTTCCATTACCGATATAAGCAATAGTTAACATAAAAGTAGTTCCTCCTATATATTTTTCTATTTTACTAAGCACCCGCTGATTTTCAGATTAAATCTTTTACTTACATTTAGCGTTGCTTATTCAATATCATTTAACCATTAAAAAAAACATAAGTAAATAAATCTTAAAAAGTAGACATTTTATTCAAAAACTTTGTCCTTTACGAAGATAAATGTGGAATTTCTTTTCATGATCTATAGATTGACAAGAAATAGGGAATCATTCAAAATATAATCAGGAGGTCTATTATGATGATTTTAACTGCACTTCAAAAACAAATTGGATTTAACGACTCAGAAAGAGCACTGGCTGATTACATATTAAATAATCGCGAAAAAGTCTTGGATTATTCTATACAATCTTTATCACAAAACACTTTCACTTCAACTTCTACTATTGTTCGTTTTTGTCGTAAAATAGGTCTAAAAGGATATAAAGACTTTAAAATCAAGTGGTCTGCAGAACTGCAAAAAGAATATAACGCTATAACAAATGTAAATCCTGACTTCCCCTTTACAGAAGACGATTCCTACAAAGAAATACAAAAAAAGATTTTAGAATTATTTACAGAATCACTGCAGAAAACTCATTCAATCAACTCAAATGAAAGTATGGAAGAAGCTGTTGATCTTCTACTTAAAGCAAGAAGAATTGGTATTTTTGCGTATGGAGATACTTATCTTCCAGCCTTGAATTTCCAGAATAAAATGATGAAAATCGATATGCCTGTTCAGTTATCTGTTCTTCCGGGAGAAAACCGCCATTTAGCGGCTAATTTCGGGAAAGAAGACTGTGCTATTATTCTCTCGTATAGTGGAGAAAGTAAAAATAATTACTTTATTACAAATATTTTGAAAAAAAATCATGCCTGCATTATTGTTGTTTCTGCAAATCCTGATTCTCACATTGCTAGTCTGGCTGATTTAATTCTTCCTGTTGCAAAAAGTGAAAGTAAATCTGTAAAACTTTCAACTTTTTCATCTCAAATCGCTATAGATTATATCTTAAACACTTTATATGGTTGTATTTTTGTGGCAAACTATGAAAAAAACCAGGCTAAGCGTATTGAATCCGAAACTTTACTGCTAAATGATCGATTCGATTCTTGAAAATGAGTATATAAAAACTAGACTAGCTGTCCCCTATCATCTTAAGGAGGATCAACTAGTCTAGTTTCTATTACTTATTTATATCGAGCATTATCAAATAACTTAGCATGTTTGATGTCTTCTATTGTCTGCGTTCCAGCCAGCTGCATTACGCGTTTCAGATCTGTTTCGAAGTATTCGAGGAC
This sequence comes from Marinilactibacillus piezotolerans, assembly GCF_900114235.1. Classification (GTDB taxonomy): domain Bacteria; phylum Bacillota; class Bacilli; order Lactobacillales; family Carnobacteriaceae_A; genus Marinilactibacillus; species Marinilactibacillus piezotolerans. Next base: position 78,851 of record NZ_FOSJ01000003.1, read on the forward strand.
AGACTGCACGCCTTTCCAACCTCCCAATGCTAATCCATAAAGCATCGGACGACCGAGTGCTACGATATCTGCCCCACTCGCTAGCGCTTTAAAGATATGTTCTCCGCGACGAATGCCACTGTCAAATATAATTGGGACGCGATTTCCGACAGCTCTTGAAATTTCTGCGAGTGTATCAAAAGATCCTGGTGCACCATCTAACTGACGTCCGCCATGATTAGACACCCATACTCCAGAAGCTCCTACACCAATAGCCAGCAGGGCATCTTCAGGTGTCTGAATCCCTTTAACAATAACCGGCAGCCCAGAGTAACTTGTTAGAAACTCAACATCTTTCGGGCTGATTTTCTGTTTAGATTGTGCATAAATATTATTCAGCGACATATTCTCTCCGCTGCCAGATAAATAACGAGAAACAATCGGCATACCAAATGGGTAGACAAATTTGTTTCGAATATCGGTTTCTCTATTCCCACTCAGAGTAGCATCGGCGGTCAAGATGATGGCAGTTGCTCCATCTTTTTTTGCTTCATCAACAATCAGTTTGTTCAATTCATCGTCCTTACTCATATAGAGCTGGAACCACCTAGGAGATCCTTTCAATCCTTCTTCAATTTCTTCAAAAGTTGCGCCAGAGTAAGCACTGATTGACATAATCGTTCCATATTCTGAAACTCCTCTAGCTGTTCCGGCTTCTTTTGTTGCATGTGCTAGCCCGTGTGCCGCAATAGGTGCCATGATAAAAGGGGCTGGGATATTATGTCCTAAGATAGTGGTCTTTGTATCTGGATTTTCGACATCTGCTAATACTCTAGGTAAAATGCCTTTGTGGTTAAAAGAATCTATATTCTGTTTCTTTGTATATTCATCCCCGGAACCGCCAGATATATATCCATATCCACCACTTGGCATAACTTCTTTTGCTAATTCTTCCAGTTCAAAAGTATTCACTATGTCAATTTCTTTCACTTCTGTTGGTGCATTATATTGATTGCTTTTATCTTCTGACAAAGCGTTCACTCCTTTTATCAATTGAGATAGTTGATTAAAATTTTAATTATAAAAATTATAGTACTATATCGTTTAATTTTACTGTAAACGGTTTTATAAATCAAAGCAATCAACTCTCTTTTTTACATTTGCGGGGTAATATCAATAACAACTTCCCCACGTTCATCCAGTAACGGTGTAATACTACTTCCGCCACCTACCCAAGACTGTAGATAATTCACACCTGTTTCGGTTCTGTTGCAAAGTTTTAAATAAAGAATAAAATCCCTTACGGTATCTATGATTTAAGCTGGGATTCCCAATAATACCTTGATTTCAGTACAGACCGAAAACCCGAAGAGAGTGCCTTCTTTTCGGGTTTTCTTATATAATCCTCGAATGGCTTCCATGCCTTTAATCGTGGTAGAAGCAGTGCGTAAACTTCGATAGAATTTATTGCGTCTCTTTACTGGACGATGGTCTTGTTCAATCAAATTATTCAGGTATTTAATGGTACGATGTTCTGTCCCTTGATAAAAGCCGTATTCTTTTAGTTTCTTAAAGGCACTTGTAATAGAGGGGGCTTTATCTGTG
>NZ_FOSJ01000115.1 GCF_900114235.1 Marinilactibacillus piezotolerans
CAACTTTTGTTCAACGTATTCTTGAAGATGAACCAACAAAAGAAGTGGAAGAGTTATTAGATTTCAGTTTATCGGTTGGTTTGCCTGTTTTTTTACAATCGGCGTTCTATAATCCCTCCTCTAAGCAGTGATTAACCCTTGACCCATTTTTTCTTGTCCTACTAATGTTACATTAGCTGCTTTTAACACTGCATCCGTTGCTTTGATTGATGCAATTAAACCACGTGTTTCAATTAAGCCTAATACTTTTTGTTGCATAAATTATTACCCCATTCAAACTAATTTCTCATAATGGAAAATAATAAATACAAAAATATTTTCTATGCTTCATATGCATTTTGAAATAGTTTTATGATATCATCCTTGTTACCAACTCTAGGGTTAGAAAAAGCATTACCATCTTTCAATGCATTTATTGCCATCTGATCAAAATCTTCTGGCAAAGCACCCAAATCCTTAATATTTGTTGGTATACCAACATCTTCAGAAATAAGAATCATCGCTTCAATAGCTTTATCGGCAGCTTCCCTAACGGATAATCCTGCAATATCCTCACCTAGTAATTCTGCAATATCAGAAAAACGCTCTGGATTACTAATAATATTCCATTTTTCAACAGTCGGCATCAACACAGCACAACACACTCCGTGAGGAGCATCGTACTGCCCACCTAATTGATGAGCCATTGCATGAACATAACCTAAGTCTGCATTATTGAAAGCCATTCCAGCTAAAATTGAAGCATAGGCCATATTGGTTCTTGCTTCTACGTCATGTCCATTAGCTACGGCACGTCTTAGATATTTACTAATTAATTTTATTCCTTGAATCGCTTGGGCGTCTGTAATTGGATTTCTATTTACTGATACATACGATTCTACACAGTGTGTTAAGGCATCCATACCTGTGGCAGCAGTTAGGGCTGCCGGAATATCCAGCATGAGCATTGGATCATTAAAGGAAACTAATGGGACATTTCTCCAAGAAACAACAACAAATTTCAAATGAGTTTTTTCATTGGTTATAACCGCATGTCGTGTAATTTCTGAGGCCGTTCCAGCTGTTGTATTTACAGCCATTAGCGGGGGCAAAGGGTTTTCTAATGTTTCAATTCCGGCAAGGGCTGATAGGTCATCACCATTTGATAAAACAATACCAATTCCTTTTCCACAATCATGAGATGATCCACCACCTATCGTAATGATTGAATCACAATCATTATCCATATATATCTTTTTACCTTCTTTAACATTCCTTATTTTCGGGTTTGGTTCTATACCATCAAAAATAACGTATGCAATATCAGCTTTCAGTAAAGAAATTTCTGCCTGTTTAACTGGCCCATTATCTAAATTTCTTAAGAAAGCATCTGTTACAATCAATACTTTTTTCATATTCAACATTTTTGCTCTTTCTCCGACCTTTTCAACTACCCCAGGGCCAAAAAAATTTACATTAGGCATCATAAAATCATAATTCTCTTTTAACATATCTATTCCCCCCTGAACAATTCATACTTTTCGTTGAAACATGTGCCAACTGCCTAACGGCAGCTTAAATTTACTTTTTCATTTTCACCTGTTAAGTGATGAAAA
>NZ_FOSJ01000082.1 GCF_900114235.1 Marinilactibacillus piezotolerans
CCGGCGAGTCGCAAAGCCAAAGATGTAGGAAGGGTCATCACTGACTGGCTCAATCATTTACCGGCACATTTCTTTAAATCACTCACCTTTGATTGTGGAAAAGAGTTTTCAAACTGGAAAGATATTTCTAACGCGAACGATATTGATATCTATTTTTGTGACCCTGGAACTCCTTCACAACGGCCATTGAATGAAAATTCAAATGGTATTCTTCGAAGGAACGGACTGCCCAAAGAAATGGATTTTAACAAGGTAAGTGAAACATTTATTCAATCCATGTCTGATGAGAGGAATCGAATTCCAAGACGGTCTCTCGGGTTCAAGACACCCATGCAAGTATTCGTAGAAGAAATTCACAATAATTTGGGACAAGCTATTTCTCTTGCCTCCCTCCAGAAATGGGCGGAAAGAACATTTTGTCCGTCAGCTGTGTAATCTAACACAGCGAGTCAGCGACTACAAGAGAAGAGCACTCTTTCCGTCACTGACACGCCGTGTTTTAACGTTTACGCCGACCGACAGAAATGACTTTCCTTATACTTGCATTTATTCATAAAGGGAACATGAAGGAGTATAAATATTTTCTAGTTTAATTTGACAAATGACATTATCTAAAAATCGCTTTGATTTCAAAGTAATCTTCAACGCCGTACAAACCGTTTTCTCTACCGAAACCAGATTGCTTATATCCTCCGAATGGTGCTTTAGGAGAACGGGCAGCATCGTTTATTGTAATGTTTCCTGTACGGATCTGACGTGCTACTTTAACGGCTTCTTCTTCAGGTCCAACAACTCCGCCGGATAATCCATATATTGAATCATTCGCTAATTCAATTGCTTCCTCAATATCATCATACGTGATGACGACAAGAACAGGTCCGAAAATTTCTTCTTGCGCAATGGTCATATCATTTTTCACATTAACAAATACTGTAGGTTCAACATAGTAACCTTTACGGTCCATTTTATTGCCACCAATCAGCACATCTGCGCCTTCTTCTTTTCCTTTTTCAATATAGCCCAATACAGTTTCCATTTGATCTTTCGAGACTAGCGGGCCTACAACAGTATCCTCTTCTGCTGGATCACCGACTTTGATATCTTTGTAATAGTCTTTCAGAACTTCTTTTGTTCGCTCAAGTTCATCTTTTGGCACAAATAGACGAGTCAATGCGGAACAAGTTTGTCCTTGGTTATGCAGAACAGTATTGGCTGCATTTTTCACAGCTAGTTCTAGATCTCCGCCTTTTAAATAAACCATTGGAGATTTCCCACCTAATTCTAGTACAAGTTTCTTGATATTTGTTTTTGCTTTTTCATATAAGCTTGATCCAACTTTTGTAGATCCTGTAAACGAGATTACAGAAACATCTGGATGACTTGTTAAATAGTCTCCGGTTTCACTACCAGGACCAGTAACAATATTAAATACCCCTTTAGGCAATCCAGCCTCATCTGCAATTTCTGCTAATAGCAGGGCAGTAAAAGGTGTCATGTTTGCTGGTTTTACCACTACTGTATTTCCTGCCAGTAGTGCAGGTGTAATTTTTCTCTGAATCTGATTGAGGGGATAATTCCATGGTGTAATACAAGCTACTACTCCGAATCCTTCTTTGATGATCGTCGCATTATCGATTGTTTCTTCAAAATCATATTTTCGAATTTCTTCAATACTCGCTGACATTTCTTTTACAGCAAGACCAACTTGGGTCTGATCAGCGAATGTAGCCGACGTTCCTAATTCTTTGATCATAATATCCATTAGATCCTGTTTTCTATCTTTAATGCCATTTAAAAATTTTTCCATGTAATTTGCTCTAGTTTCAGGATTAGTCTGATTCCATTCTGTAAAGGCTGTTTTGGCTGAGGCTACAGCTGAATTTACATCTTTTTGATTAGCATTCACAACTTTTCCCATTGTTTCTTCTGTAGTTGGATTAATGACTTCTGTATAATCTGTTGATTGAGCTTTCTGCCATTCTCCATTGTAATATAATGTTTCTTCTCTCACTAAAATCCTCTCCTTAATTCTATTATGTAAAAAATATTTAAGAAAGCCAACTCAAAGACCTTGTTAAATGTTTATTTTTTATAAGTGAGAAAAATCTAAGGATTTTAATCTATTCAGGTGCTGATATTTGAGGTAATCTTATCTTCGAGGTGATAATAAATGAAATTAACGATAAGAAAAAGAACATTGGGAACCATTCCGCTACTAGAAGTGGTTCGTGAAGAGAAGAAAAATGAAATACAGCCTTTGATTATCTATTATCACGGTTGGCAATCCTCTAAAGAACTAGTACTTACTCAAGGCCGTAAATTAGCTGAAGCAGGTTTTCGCGTATTACTTCCTGATGCAGCGAATCATGGAGAACGTAAACAGCCGATAACCAAGATTCCTTCTTTAACTTTCTGGCAAAGTATTCAGACCAATCTATTTGAGTTTGGATATATAGTAAATCATTTTAAAGAACGTGGATTAGCGGATGATCGGATTGCGGTTGGTGGAGTATCAATGGGTGGAATCACAACTTGTGCTTTATTGACAAATCATCCAGAGATCAAAGTCGCGGCTTGTATAATGGGGTCACCCAAGCCAGTTGCTTATCGTGAAAGAATCTTTAGACATGCAGAACAACTGGATCGTTTTTACCCACATGATTATGAAAATCTCCTTGCCTGGATTCCACGATATGATTTATCACTACAGCCAGAAAAACTAGCTGGTAGACCGGTATTATTCTGGCATGGTAATCAAGATGAAATTGTTCCGTTTGAAGATACTGCAGAATTTGTAGCAGAGAATCCGGATCTGAATCTTACATTCGTAGAAGAAGATGAAGTTCATCTAGTAAAAGTTCCCACAATGGAAATGATTGCAGAGTTTTTTGTGAAAGAAATGTAGTAAAAGATATCATTTGATAGTGGTTAAATAAACAACCTAGATAATTCATTATGAATAATAGGTCTTACAATGATATACTAAAAGTAAGTAAAAGGGAAGGTTGTTATATATAATGAGATTAAGTGTATTAGATCAAGCACCGATTACGAGAGGAAACTCTCCCCAAGGGGCTCTGGAAAAAGCGGTAGAATTAGCACAAGTAACTGAAGAATTAGGATATTATCGTATGTGGATGGCCGAGCATCATGGTAGTGATGCTTTTGCAAGTTCCGCTCCAGAAATTATTACCGCATATATTGCTGCAAAAACAAAAACCATTCGTCTAGGAACAGGCGGAACAATGATGATGCATTATTCTCCGTTGAAGATGGCAGAAGTATTCAAAACCTTGAGTGCACTAGCACCTGGTCGTATCGATTATGGTGTTGGACGTGCACCTGGTGGAGATCAGCGATCTATATATGCATTGTCGCAAGGGAATAATCCTGACTTTGATCATTTATATGAAAAACTTGATGTGGCTTTAAAGCTAATAAAAGACGAAGTACCTGAAGAAACATTATATAAACATACAATTGCGACTCCAAGAAAAGTAACTTTACCGGAAGCTTGGCTACTAGGATCAAGTGGAAATAGTGCAATCGAAGCTGGGCAAAGAGGGATAGGCTATTCATTTGCACAATTCTTCATGTTAAACGCTATGCGAAAAGAAATATTTGAATTATATCGGTACCACTTTAAACCTTCTGAATTTTTAGAAAAGCCAGAAATTAATGTAGCGTATTTAGTTACTGTTGCAGAAACTAAAGAAGAAGCTGAATTTCAAGCTAAACCTCAAGATATCGCGCGTATTCATCTTGCTCAAGGAAGAATGAGTCAGTTGAGAACACCAGAGCAGGCGAGAGACTACAAGTTATCTGAAGAAGAAAAAATAGGAATTCAAAGAAATCGTCAGATTCATTTGGTAGGAACGGCTAAAGAAGTCGCCGACAAGTTAAGAGAAGATGCTGAAGTATATGGTTTTCAAGAAGCTATGATTTGTAGTATTGCGCATTCTCAAGAGCAGCGCTTAAACACGTACCGCCTGCTAGCAAAAGAGATGTTATAAAAGTCGATGAAATAGAACTGAGGATCAATTATTTTGCAGATAAACCAAGAAAAACTTAATAGAGAAAAAATTCATGTCTTGAATAAACTGGTTTCACATTATGGCATTCAAAATTGGTGGTCCGACGAGAATCGGATAAAAGACTGGGTCTCTATGATTTTGATTCAACAGACGACTCAACAGAATGTTTATAAAGCACTATTCAATTTGGAGCCCTATCTGACTGTTAGACAGTTACATGAAATGGATGAAGAGACACTACAAGCGTTGATTCGACCAGCAGGATTTTATAAACAGAAAAGCCAGTATATAAAAGCGCTGATGCAGTGGTTTATTGATCATGGTGAACGTTTTGATAAATTTGATAAGTATACAAACAAAGAACTGAGAATCGAGTTGCTGTCAATCAAAGGGGTAGGTCCGGAAACGGCAGATGCGATGATGCTATATCTCTTTGAGCGGAAAGTCTTTATAGGAGATCAATATGCGATTCGCTTATTTAAACGATTAGGCTTTGGAGAATATAAAAGTTTGGAACATATGCGCAGGGAATTCAATCATTTAGCAGAAATGGTTCCACTTGAACTTTGTAAAGAATGGCATGCAGCAGTTGATGTACATGGGAAAGCTTATCGTTTGAGTAAAAATCTGGATGAATCCTGGCTATTGCCATCTGATAAGCAAGGGACAAATTAAAGTAGATAGTGAGCGTTTGACAGTGAATTTTGTAAATTTCTTTCTTCTCTCTTGAAATATCAAATTAAATACACTACGTGAACTACTCACCACTTAGCTAAATTTAATGATTCTTACCGCTTGAACTGACGCTTCCTGGAACTCACGCATATTTGACTGAGCATTTCTTAACAAGTCAGCATAACGTATTTACCTCAACCTATAAAAATGGGGCGACTTCTGCCTAGAATATATTAAATTATATACTCAATACCAAAAAGCTGAAGAAAGCAGATATCTGCTTCCTTCAGCTTTTTTTAGAATCAAATGTTTAATGTTTGTCAGTATCTTTTGAATTGTGAGCCGGATCAGTTGGATCAATTCCAGGATCATCTGTAGGATCTGGAGCTGGCTCAACTGAATTATCTGCGTTAGAATCAACTACTGTATCTGATCCGGGATTAATGGGATCGACAATTGGTTGATTGACAGTGTTCGGTGCAATTGGGTCCCCGGTTGGTGGAGTAACAGGAGCATTTGTATTTGCAGGATTGTCGTTTGTACTTACATTGGAGTTGTCATCTACTAGAATAACGACATTACCATTTTGAATATCGTCTCTATAGTCATTTAATAGAGTGTTTTCAGAATCTGAAGTTAGATTTGAAGAATCAGAGCCTGAATTATTAGAATCACCAGTGAAGACATCTTTGATTTTATCCATCATTGATTCATCTTCTTCATGACTGGAATCATTTCCGTAGACTTTAGTATGAACATCGGTTGACAATTTAGCATTTGTAGCCTGGTTACTTGCCATAGTAATGGCACTTCTATCGTACCCTTGAGATAGTAAAGCCTCTACTGCACGATTTGCATCTTCTGCTGTTAAATAGCTTCCTTCAACATATTTACTCATAACTAATTTCCTCCTATTAATCTTTTGCAATAATGGATTACAATGTAAGTATATTGAGCATCCTAAATATATACAAATTATACGCTTGACCTGAATAATTCATAGCTCTATAATTTAAGCTGGTTTCTTGAATAAATTAATCGTTCTTGGAAAAATTGGGAATTTTTCTACAAAATAGTGCGTTCTCGAAGTAGATTTTAACTAAATGAACCTTCTTACGATTCTCTTGTTTGTTTGAAGGCATACTTCTCCCTTGTAGACGATTGATTCAAAAAAATAACGTGATAACTGATTTAAATCCATTGACTGGATCGCCGTAGGCGCTCGAAGACCCTATAGAATTCAGTTTGATACACATGATAACTCGACAATTTTAGATAGGCTCGTCTGCCTGTTTGCACAAGTTTGCCAGCGACTTTAAGGAATGTTAG
>NZ_FOSJ01000043.1 GCF_900114235.1 Marinilactibacillus piezotolerans
TTTGAATTTACCCAAAATTTTATGATTTCCTGAACGGTGACAAAAGCCCGAGGTATACACATGTGGAAAACATGGTATCCTCGGGCTTTTGAGCAGTCCACAGCTTAAATCTGTGGACTAATTTCATCCTGTTATCTGTTATAATTGAATCACTACAAAACAAAAAAACAAAACAGGAACTGAGGTTATTTTACCATGAATTCTACAGAAATTTATCAAACAAAGCGAAGTTTAATCACTTTTTTAGAAAAACTGACCGAAGGTCTTTCTAAACCACGAAAGAAATTTTACAGTGATATTTTATATGGCATGTCTAAGGCTCAAAATACCCTGTTATCAGATATTGCACGAGCGTTAGAAGAAAATATTGACTTGCAGTACACCATTAAACGCTTATCTCGTAATGCTTCTGAAGAGAATGACTTGAAAGAGCTCCATCATAATTATTTAAATGGCTTAAGAACATCTATACCGGATAACCCTTTGGTTATCGTTGATGAATCAGAAATTGTTAAACCTTATGCCGAAAAGATGGAACATTTAGCTTTAGTCCGTGATGGGTCAAAGAATGTTTTAGAGAAAGGCTATCCTACAATCAATTTTTCAATGGCTACACTGAAAACGAAACATCCCTTGCCTCTGTATAATCATTTGTATTCTTCCAAGGAGAAAGATTTTCACAGTCAAAATATTGAAATAGCCAAAGGCTTTAATACAGTCACTTCGTTTTTAGGAAAGAAAAAGGCTACTTTCGTTATGGATCGTGGTTATGACACCAATACGATATATGAGTATGTCCAAGATATCGGCCATCACTTCATTACGCGACTAAAGGATAATCGTTATTTACTACATAGAAATCGTCGCGTGAAAGTCCCTGACTTAGCGCATCGTCGGAAAGGAAAAATCAACTTTAAGACGGAAATTCAAGGTGATGAATATAAATTAAAGGTTAGTCATATTAAAGTTAAGTTGCCTGTGTTAAAAGATTCCCCTCTTAATATGGTTGTTGTCTATGGCTATGGCGAAAAGCCAATGAAACTATTAACGAATCACTCCATCAATGGGAAGGACGATGTCCTTCGAATTCTGAAAAGTTATATTACTCGCTGGCGAATTGAAGAACTCTTTCGTGTTCAAAAGGAAGAGTTTCAATTAGAAAAAACGCGAACAATGACGGTCAGTTCATTACGCATTCTGTATACACTGATGAATTGTCTTGTTGGGCATTATTCGTTGGCCATTGAAAAGAGTAACTACCATACACAAACAGTCTTAGCACGGGCACGACCTTCAAACAAACGAAAGAAAATAAAGTTCTATCTTTATCGGTTCATACGAGGTATCTCTAAAATCCTCTCGTTTGATACGGTAGGTATCAGATACTTTTACAAAGTAGAAAAGCGTTCGAATCAGTTATCTTTACTGTGAATGAATAAACTGAATAATTTTTTAAAACGCGCATATGGGCGTTTTATTTGCATGGCTATTTTTAAACATAATTGCTAAAAATGAGGAATTAACGAATACAGGTTTTCTAATTACATGCAATAGTGGATATTTAATGTAAAAAGGGTAAATTCAAATGATTGTAATATTGCAAATGTTTTAGTAATCATGTACAATGGAGAATGTTGAAAATCAACTGAATAGAGAAGGTAAAAATTCACAGAATAAGTACTTTAAAACTTATTTATAATGAGTTTACTGGATTTAAAGAAATTCATACAAAGGAGTGTTTTCAAAATGCCAAATATGGTACAGGCTATCAAACGTCAACGTCAAGATGTTAAAAAAAATGCAAATAACGTTGGGCAAGTATCTGCTATGCGTAGTGCTAAGAAAAGATATTTAACTGCCGTTGAAAACGGACAAGATAATTCAGCTGAATTATACAAAGTAGCTGCTAAAGCTATCGATCAAGCAGCATCAAAAGGCTTGATTCACAAAAATAAAGCTGCTCGCGACAAATCACGTTTATCTAGCAAATTAGGATAATGGATTTATAGAATAAAAAAAGAGTTCTTCCTTTTTGACTAAAGTCAAAAGGAAGAGCTTTTTTTTGCACTTTTATGGTATGATAATATACGAATGTATGTTTAGTTTTTGAAAGGAGCACGTCAATGTCTGAAAATAAATTTCAATTGAATTCAGTGTACCAGCCAAGTGGAGACCAACCAGAAGCCATCAAGAACCTTGTAAGAGGAATCAAAGAAGGGCAAAAGGAACAAGTTCTTTTAGGCGCTACCGGGACCGGAAAAACTTTTACAATGTCTAATGTTATTCAAGAAGTAAATAAGCCAACGTTAGTTATTGCACACAATAAAACTCTAGCTGGACAATTGTATTCTGAATTTAAAGAATTTTTTCCTGAAAATGCTGTAGAATACTTTGTTAGTTACTATGATTACTATCAGCCAGAAGCATATGTTCCTTCAACTGATACATTTATTGAAAAAGATGCCTCAATCAATGATGAAATTGATAAATTACGTCACTCTGCTACTAGCTCATTACTTGAAAGAAGAGACGTTATTGTAGTCGCTTCCGTTTCCTGCATTTATGGACTTGTTAATCCTGAGGACTATAGAGATCATGTTTTATCTTTAAGAGCAGGGATGGAAATTAGTAGAGATGCAGTATTAAGAAGATTAGTAGACATGCAATTTGAAAGAAATGATATAGATTTTCAAAGGGGAAGATTTCGAGCAAGAGGAGACATTGTCGAAATCTTTTTGGCGTCAAGAGAAAGTGAAGCAATCCGAGTAGAGTTTTTTGGAGATGAGATCGACCGAATTAGAGAAGTTGATGTTTTAACTGGAGAAGTGAAAGCTGATCTTTCACATGTTGCAGTTTTTCCGGCTACTCACTTTGTTTCTAACGATGAGCAAACCAGATCAGCAATTGAGTCAATAAAAACAGAGTTGAATAGCCGATTAAATGAACTAAAAGAAGATAATAAATTACTTGAAGAACAAAGACTGGATCAGAGAACGAATTATGATATTGAAATGCTGATGGAAATGGGATACTGCTCTGGTATTGAGAATTATTCTAGGCATATGGATGGTAGAAAACCTGGAGAAGCTCCTTATACTCTTTTAGACTTTTTTCCAGATGATTCACTATTCATCGTAGACGAATCTCATATCACTATGCCTCAGATACGGGGAATGTATAATGGAGACCGCGCAAGAAAACAGCAACTGGTAGATCATGGATTTAGACTACCTAGTGCATTGGATAACAGACCATTAAGACTTGAAGAGTTTGAAGAAAGAGTACCCCAGATCACTTATATCTCTGCAACACCAGCAGATTATGAAATGGAACGAGCTTCACAAGTGGTACAACAAATCATTAGACCTACAGGATTATTAGACCCTATTATCGAGGTACGCCCCATTAAAGGCCAGATTGATGATTTGATTGAGGAAGTCAATTTAAGAGTCGAAAGAAATGAACGAGTGTTTATTACAACCTTAACTAAAAAGATGTCAGAAGATCTGACTGATTATCTCAAAGAAGTCGGAATAAAGGTTCAATATCTTCATAGTGATATTAAAACTTTGGAAAGAACCCAAATAATTAGGGATCTTCGGGTCGGAAAGTTTGATGTTTTAATTGGCATCAACTTACTTCGTGAAGGTTTAGATGTTCCGGAAGTTTCATTGGTTGCCATATTAGATGCAGATAAAGAAGGGTTTCTAAGAAGTACACGTTCTTTGATTCAAACAATGGGCCGTGCTGCACGTAATGAAAATGGTCGAGTGATTATGTACGCCGATAGGCGTACGGACTCAATGAATAATGCTATCGAGGAAACGGAACGTAGACGTGAAATTCAGGAAGAGTACAACAAAGTACATGGAATTACACCTATGACGATCAAGAAAGAAGTAAGAGATCTTATTCAGATCTCTACAGTTGTAGAAGATGGAGAAGAATTATCAGAAGATACTGTGAAGAAATTATCTAGAGAAGAACGTAGACAATTGATTGAAACAATGGAACTTGAAATGAAGCAAGCAGCTAAAGAACTTGATTTTGAAAGAGCTGCCCAGCTACGTGATGTTGTGATGGAAATTAAAACTAAATTTTCTAAATAATATAATCTGTATTGACTTTTTAATAATAGAACTGTAGAGTATATTTAAAGTTAATAGACATCCTTTAACAAGTAGTCCAGTGAGGCTAATAAGGAGCAGAAATTTCTTGGAATAGAACTGATTTATATATTATAGTCAGTAGACTCCAGGAAATTATTAGTGGGAAAATGTATTTCAAAACACCCCTAACCCTAATGAATATTTTAGGAAGCTCTCTTATTCTTGCATGGATAAGAGGGCTTTTTGTATATTTATAGGTCCTTTAATTCAGCTGGATAAATTAACTTTAGAATTAAAGATTAAAAGATTTTGGGGGAATATTTATGAAAAAGAATGAGGAAATCGAAGTCATTAACGAAGTCGCGATAAAACGTGCTTTAACTAGAATTACTTATGAAATTATTGAAAAGAATAAAGGAATCAAAGACTTAGTGTTAGTTGGTATTAAAACAAGAGGGGTTTATCTCGCTCAGAGAATCGCAGAAAGAATTGAACAATTGGAAGGTGAGACAGTAGATGTTACTGAATTAGATATTTCTAACTACAGAGATGACCAAAAGACCGATCATCATAGTTCAAATCTGACTCCAACCATTGTAACAATGGTTGAAGGCAAAAAAGTAGTGATTATAGATGATGTTCTTTATACGGGAAGAACGATTAGAGCTGCTTTAGATGCTGTTATAGACAATGGAAGGCCTAAAAAAATCTATTTAGCCGTTCTGATCGATCGTGGGCATAGAGAGCTTCCGATCAGAGCTGATTTTGTAGGCAAAAACATTCCAACTTCTAAAGAAGAATCAATTCAAGTATCGTTAACAGAAGTTGATGGAAAAGATACTGTAACTATCCTGAAACCAACTAAATAAAATGTGAACTTTAAATGTTGTCCAGAGAGACACTGAAGGTCACTAAGGAAACAACTTGATAATATGAAAGGGTCGTTAATTAAATATTTTCTATTTGATTATTAGATTCGCTCATACTACAACGTTTGTTTACATACTCCTTAGACCTGATGTCTCTCTGACATGAGGTCTTTTTTATAAAAACCATAATAGTATAAGGAGGATATTGACTTGAAAAATGTTACTCAACAGTTAGTCAGACATTTCACTACACTAAATAATTTAAATAATAAAGAAATCTATCGTCTGATCGAAAAAGCACTGCAGTACAAAAACGGGAAAAACTGCAATAAGCTTTCTGAGCGTTATGCAATCAATTGTTTTTTTGAAGATAGTACCAGAACTCACAAAAGCTTTGAGATGGCAGAAAGAAAACTTGGTATGCAAGTAATGGATTTTCAACCGGCTACTAGCAGTATTCAAAAAGGAGAAAGTTTATATGACACTGTAATGACACTTCAATCGATTGGAGTAAACCTGATTGTGATTAGACACAACCAAGAAGATTTTTACAAAGAACTGATTGGTAGTCCGAATCTATCGAGTTCGATTATAAATGCCGGCGACGGAACAAATCAGCACCCCAGTCAGTCATTATTAGATTTAATGACAATATACGAAGAATTTGGTGCATTTAAGAATTTGAAGATTGCAGTTGCGGGAGATCTTTCGCATTCTAGAGTGGCTAAAAGTAATGTGCAGATTTTAAATAGATTAGGTGCTGAGATCTATTATACGGGCCCAAAAGAGTGGATGGAATCTTCGTTTGAAAACTACGGCACTTATGAAAATATGGATGAACTAGTCGGTAAAGTAGACGTTATGATGTTGCTCAGAGTACAGCATGAAAGACATAATGGAGAAAAAAATGGTTTTTCAAAAAAAGAATATCTCAAACAGTATGGATTAACTTTTGAGCGAGAACAAATGATGAAAGAGAAGTCTATTATCATGCATCCCGCTCCAGTAAATAGAGGTGTAGAAATAGCTTCTGAACTAGTAGAAAGCAGAAGGTCAAGAATATTTACACAAATGGAAAATGGTGTTTACGCCAGAATGGCTATAATTGATTCTATTTTAAATTGATCCATAGGAGGAAATAGATGGAATTTTTAATAAAAAATGCAAGACTAACTGGAGATAATGAAACTTTACTAAAAGATATTTTGATAACAAACAAAAAAATCACAGCAATAGGAACGGATTTGAGCGTTTCAGTTGAAGATGTTATAGATGTAAAAGGGAAATTGGTTACACCTGGTCTGATTGATGTACATGTTCATTTAAGAGAGCCTGGATTTGAATATAAAGAAACGATTGAAACCGGAACTGCAGCAGCTGCAAGAGGTGGATTTACTACAATTTGCGCAATGCCCAATGTCAATCCAGCTCCAGACAGTGTAGAAAAAATGCAGAATATAAAAAGCTTGATTTCAAAAAACGCAAAGGTAAAAGTTAAACAGTATGCTCCGATTACAGAACTGCTGACAAGTGATCGATTAACGGATCAAAAAGCATTGATTAATGCAGGGGCTTTTGCATTCACAAATGACGGTGTTGGAGTGCAGACAGCAGCGACCATGTATCTAGCTATGAAGGAAGCAGCTCAAAATAATATTTCGATTGTTGCACACACAGAAGATGACTCGTTACTGTTTGATAATGGAGTCATGCACGAAGGCAAAAGGAATAAAGAACTTAATTTGCCAGGCATGTCTCAATTGACAGAATCCACTCAGATTGCAAGAGATGTTCTGCTGGCAGAAGCTACTGGCGTGCATTATCATATCTGCCACGTTTCCGCTAAAGAAAGTGTGAGAATAATCAGAGATGCTAAAAAAGCGGGGATCAAGGTTACAGCAGAAGTTACACCGCATCATTTATTACTGTCAGAAGAAGATATCCTTTCTGATAATAGCTTGTTTAAAATGAATCCTCCTTTAAGAAGCAGGGCAGATCAGGAAGCTTTACTGGAAGGACTACTAGACGGGACAATCGATATGATTGCGACTGACCATGCCCCACATAGTGATGAAGAAAAACAAGGATCAATGATTGGTTCACCTTTTGGAATAATCGGAAGCGAGACAGCTTTTTCATTACTCTACACTAACTTAGTTATACCGGGAAAAGTAACTTTAGATCAGTTAGTGAAATGGTTAACGCTCAAACCAGCTGAAATCTTCAACATGAAAACTGGTAGGCTCGAAATTGGGGCACCTGCTGATCTGGCATGTTTTGATTTACAAAATGAAAAAGAAATTTCAAAAGAAATGTTGCACTCTAAGTCTTCTAATACACCTTTTATCGGATGGAAAGTTTATGGAGATACCTACTTCACAATAGTAGATGGTCAAGTCGTCTATCAGGAGGAAAATTAAGTGCAGAAAAGAATATTGATTTTAGAAGATGGAAATGTGTTTAAAGGATATGGATTTGGATCGGAAAAAGAAACTATTGGAGAAGTCGTGTTCAATACTGGTATGACGGGGTATCAAGAATCGATTACAGATCAGTCATATAATGGTCAGATTTTGACATTTACCTTTCCGCTTGTAGGAAATGCGGGGATCAATCGTGATGACTATGAATCTATTTTTCCGACAACTAAAGCTGTTATTGTAAAAGAATATGCAAGAGTTCCTTCTAACTGGCGCAGTCGAATGAATTTAGATGAGTTTTTAAAAGAAAAAGATATACCCGGTTTAACGGGGGTAGACACCAGAAGGCTCACTAAAGTTATTAGAGAACATGGCGCTATGAAAGCTATGCTGACAGATGATACAGAGTCGATACAAGAAAACTTAGAGAGACTTAGAAAAACCACATTTAGAACGGATCAAGTCGCACAAGTTTCAACAACAAGACCTTATGTCAGTCCGCAGAATGGTCGCAAAGTAGTAGTGATTGATTTCGGACTTAAGCATAGCATTCTACACGAATTGAATAAAAGAGATTGTCATGTAACGGTTCTTCCATATAATACAAAAGTGGAAACAATCCTTAATCTGAATCCGGATGGGGTTATGTTGACAAATGGACCAGGAGATCCAACTAATTTGCCTCAAGTACTGAAAATGATTCAAAATCTACAACGAAAAGTTCCTATATTCGGCATTTGCTTAGGACATCAGCTGATTGCGCTGGCGAATGGAGCTAAGACCTATAAAATGAATTTTGGACATAGAGGATTTAATCATCCTGTGAAAGAAATTGCTACAGGTAAAATTGCATTTACTTCCCAGAATCACGGATATGCAGTAGCAGCCGATTCTATAGATACTGAGCAACTTAGAGTAACGCATATAGAAATCAATGATCATACAGTTGAAGGATTAAGACATCGTCATTATCCGGTATTCAGTGTGCAGTATCACCCAGATGCCGCACCAGGTCCCCATGATGCCGCTGACTTGTTTGATCAATTTACTGAATTAATGGATTCATGGAAAGTAGGGAACGATTATGCCTAAAAGAAAAGATATTAAAAAAATATTAGTAATAGGATCAGGTCCAATTATTATTGGGCAAGCAGCAGAATTTGACTACGCAGGAACGCAGGCATGTTTAGCGCTTAAAGAAGAAGGTTATGAAGTTCTGCTAGTCAATTCTAACCCTGCAACGATTATGACGGATAGAGAAGTAGCAGATAAAGTTTATCTTGAACCTTTAACGCTGGAATTCGTTTCTAAAATTTTGAGAAAAGAAAATCCAGATGCCATCTTACCCACTTTAGGTGGTCAAATGGGTTTGAATATGGCGATAGAGTTGGATAACAGCGGCATATTAGAAGAGTTGAACATTGAATTACTAGGAACTAAGTTATCTGCAATCAATAAGGCAGAAGATAGAGATTTATTCAGATCTTTAATGCGTGAACTGAATGAACCAGTACCTGACAGTGAAATTGTTCATACAATTGATGAAGCTGTTTCATTCGCAAATGATATTGGTTATCCTCTTATCGTTCGTCCGGCGTTTACTATGGGTGGTACTGGTGGGGGATTATGCGACAACGAAGAAGAATTAAGAGAAATCGTTGCAAACGGTTTGAAGTTATCTCCAGTACATCAGTGTCTGATCGAAAGAAGTATCGCTGGTTATAAAGAAATAGAATACGAAGTGATGCGCGATCGTAATGACAATGCAATGGTCGTATGTAATATGGAAAATTTTGACCCTGTCGGTATACATACCGGGGATTCAATCGTGCTAGCACCTAGTCAGACCTTAACGGACAAAGAGTATCAAATGCTCAGAGATGCCTCATTGAAAATCATTCGCGCACTTGAGATCGAAGGAGGCTGTAACGTTCAACTTGCTTTAGATCCCCATAGTTTTAACTACTATATTATTGAAGTTAATCCGAGAGTAAGTCGTTCCTCTGCATTAGCGAGCAAAGCAACCGGTTATCCGATTGCGAAACTAGCTGCTAAAATAGCAGTCGGACTAACACTGGATGAAATGAAGAATCCGGTCACAGAAACAACCTATGCACAGTTTGAACCCACTTTAGACTACGTTGTCGCTAAGATTCCCAGATGGCCGTTTGACAAATTCGAGACAGGAGACAGAAGACTGACTACTCAAATGAAAGCTACAGGAGAAGTCATGGCTATTGGGCGAACGATTGAAGAGAGTCTGATGAAAGCTGTGCGTTCACTCGAAATTGGCATCGATCATATTGAATTGGAAGAATGTAAAGAAGTCAGTGATGATGTACTGATCGATAAAATCGTTAAAGCAGAAGACGATAGACTATTTTATTTAACCGAAGCCATACGAAGGAAATATCCAATTGAAGAACTAGCACAATTGACCAAGATTGATTTATTCTTCTTGGACAAATTATTGCATATAGTAGAAATAGAACAGATGCTGCAGGCATCAGCTTTCGATGAAGATCAGTTACGTTATGCTAAACAATATGGATTCTCAGATCAGATTATCGCAAAACTTTGGGCAACTGATGGGCAAAAGGTTTCGCAGTATAGAGAAGAAAAAGAGATCACTCCTGTCTATAAAACCGTAGATACCTGTGCAGCAGAATTTGATTCTGCAACGCCCTATTTTTATAGCACCTATGAAGAAGAACAAGAAAGTATTGTAACTGAAAAGGAATCTATCCTTGTCTTAGGATCAGGACCAATCAGAATCGGACAAGGGGTAGAATTTGATTATGCTACCGTCCATTCAGTCAAAGCAATTCAGCAATTAGGGTATGAAGCAATCATTATGAACAATAACCCCGAAACAGTCTCAACCGATTTCTCTATTTCAGATAAGTTGTATTTTGAACCGTTGACTGTCGAAGACGTTATGAACGTCATCAAACTTGAAAATCCTCTCGGTGTTATCGTACAGTTCGGTGGTCAGACTGCAATCAATTTAGCAGAGCCATTGGAAAAACTGGGCGTGAAAATCTTAGGAACGACAGTAAAGGATCTCGACAGAGCAGAAAACAGAAATCTTTTTGAGAAAGCTTTACAAGAACTCTCAATCCCTCAGCCTAAGGGCAATACAGCACATACAGAGAAGGAAGCCTTAAGTATCGCTGAATCAATAGGCTATCCAGTGCTAGTAAGACCAAGTTATGTTCTGGGTGGACGAGGTATGCAGATTGTAGATAATGCTAAAGATTTAACAGTTTATATGAATAGTGCAGTTAAACTTTCAGCAGAACATCCTGTTTTAATTGACCGTTATCTTGTTGGTAAAGAAGTTGAAGTGGATGCAATCTGTGATGGTGAATCTGTATTGATACCTGGAATCATGGAACATATTGAACGATCAGGAGTTCATTCTGGTGATTCGATGGCTGTCTATCCGCCTCAAAACTTATCCGCTCAAATAATAAATACAATTGTAGATTATACAAAAAAATTAAGCGTAGGCTTATACTGTATTGGGCTCATGAATATCCAGTTTGTAATTCATGAAGAAGTGGTCTACGTTATTGAGGTCAATCCAAGGGCCAGCAGGACTGTCCCGTTCTTAAGTAAAGTAACAAATATCTCGATGGCTCAGGTAGCTACAAAAATTATTTTAGGACAATCATTGAAAGAGCAGGGGTATGAAAGCGGACTTCACAAGGTTCCAGAAACAGTCCATGTCAAAGCACCAGTATTCAGTTTTTCTAAACTTCATAAAGTAGATGCTACGCTTGGTCCGGAAATGAAATCAACTGGAGAAGTCATGGGTAGTGATCGTACATTAGAAAAAGCACTTTATAAAGCATTTGAAGCCAGCAATATGCATTTACCAGACCATGGAAAAGTTCTGCTTACGCTGACAGATGAGGACAAAGCAGAAGGAATTGAACTAGCTAAACGATTCAATGAAATCGGATATTCACTGATCGCAACATCGGGCACTGCAAAAGCTTTAAAAGAAGAAGATATAAATGTTCAGTCAACACTTGCAAATCATTCATTTAGTGAAGAAAAAAATGTTATGGATCTTATACAGATGAATCAGGTCGATTTAGTTATCAATACGATGGGTAAAAATGTTGAAGCTATCAATGACGGTTTTTACATTCGGAAAGCTTCGGTTGAAAAAGGGATTCCGTTGATGACATCATTAGATACGGTATCGGCGATTTTGAGTGTTCTAGAATCAAAATCATTTTCAACGATCACATTATAAAATCAAATAACAAACGGAGGAAATGAAATGAAACAATTATCGGTAAATTTACCTGGTCTGAAAATGGAAAATCCAGTTATGCCAGCAAGCGGAACTTTCGGTTTTGGTGATATGTACCATGATTTATATGATTATAACAAATTGGGTGCTATTGTATTAAAATCGACTACTGAAAGAGCCAGAGTTGGAAATGAAGATCCTAAATTCTTTTCACTAAAAAATGGTGTACTCAATGCTGTTGGACTGAAAAATCCTGGAGTCGACAAAGTTCTGACTGAGAAACTATCTAAGTTAACACACTATCAGACACCGATCATAGCAAGTGTTGCTGGAGAAACTGTAGAAGAATTCGTTACAGTGACTAAGAAGTTGAATCAGTCTGATGTCATTTCTGCTTTGGAAATTAATGTTTCCTGTCCTAATGTCAAGGAAGGTGGTCTTACTTTTGGGACTGATCCTGAAATGGTTAGATTAATTACTGAAAAAGTAAAAAAAATAGCAAAAGTGCCAATATATGTCAAACTAACTCCTAACGTTACAGATATTGTTTCAATTGCAAAAGCAGCTGAAGCTGGTGGTGCTGACGGAATCAGCCTCATTAATACGGTGTTGAGTATGAATTTTGATGTTAAGACTAGAAAACCAGTATTAGGAAATATGACTGGTGGATTATCTGGAGAAAGTATCTTTCCGATAGCTGTGCGTATGGTCTATCAAGTTTCTCAAGCAGTGGATCTACCAATTATTGGAATGGGCGGGATTCAGTCAACAGATGACGTTATTCAAATGTTTCTAGCTGGCGCATCCGCAGTGGCTATCGGTACTGCAACATATAAAAATCCGCTTGTCATGAATCAAATTATAGAAGAACTGCCAGCCCGATTGAATGAATTGGAAATTGACTCAATTGAAAGTCTTATCGCAGAAGTGAAAGAGGCGAGAAAGAATGGATAAAGAACCGATTATTGCTCTAGACTTTTCTACATTAGAAGAAGTTATGGCATTTTTAAATTATTTTCCAAATAAAAAGTTAAATTTAAAAGTCGGTATGGAATTGTTTTATCAACATGGACCACAAATTTTATATACTTTAAAAAATAATGGACATGATATATTCTTAGATATTAAATTGCATGATATTCCTACTACGGTTAAAAAAGCTATGGCAGGAATTGCCGGAATGGGTGTAGATATGATTAATTTACATGCAGCTGGTGGTAGAAAAATGATGGAGTCAGCCAAAGACGGTCTAATATCAGGTACTCAAAAGGGTAGAAAAACACCTACTCTTATAGCTGTTACCCAACTGACTAGTACTACAGAAGAAATGATTAAACAGGAACAAAAGATAAATAGTTCAATCGAGGAAAGTGTATTGAACTATGCTAGATTGGCAAGTGAATCTGGAATGGATGGTATTGTGTGCTCAGCGTTAGAAGCAGAAAAAGTAAAGAAAAAGCTTGGTGAATCTTTTTTACGTGTTACTCCAGGTATTCGTTTGAAACAAGATAAAAATAATGATCAGAAAAGAATTGCTACACCAATTGAAGCTCGAAAACTAGGAGCCTCTCAGATTGTTGTGGGTCGTACCATAACTCAATCAAAAGATCCGGTTAATATGTATTTAAAAATCTTAAAACAATGGAATGGAGAATGAAATGAGTGAATCAATTGAAATTTCTAGAGAATTACTGAATATAGGCGCAGTGTCTGTACAACCTAATGACCCATTCACTTGGACAAGCGGACTGAAAAGTCCTATTTATTGCGATAATCGTATTACAATGAGTTTTCCTGAAGTTAGAAGTAAAGTGATTAAAGCATTTGTAAAACTTATAAAAGAATATTATCCTCAAGTACAAGTGATTGCTGGTACAGCTACTGCTGGTATTCCCCATGCAGCTTGGATTGCACAAGAAATGAATCTTCCCATGGTATATATTAGAAGTTCGGCAAAACAGCATGGTAAAGGGAAACAAATTGAAGGTATATTTGAACCTGGAGCAAAAATGGTCATTATTGAAGACCTGATATCCACCGGAAGCAGTGTCATCAATGCATTGCAAGAAGCGGAAAAAGAAGGTGCTCACGTATTAGGCGTTGCCGCAATATTTACTTATGAGTTGCCGATTAGTTTTTATGCATTTAATGAACTACAAGTAGATCTTAAAACAATTACGAACTATACGGATCTTGTCGAAGTTGCTCTACAAGCCGGAGTGATAAAAAACGAGGATATAAATCGTTTAAACGAGTGGAAAAACGATCCGAAAAGTTGGCGCTGATACTTGATTTTTATAGAGATGTACTGTATTATTTGTAAAGTGCTATTAGATAAAGTCTACTTTTATTGTGGACTTCTACTTGATAGACACAGACCATTACTTGGATAGATGTTTCACCAGCGTTGTCTCAGTAATCGGATTCAAAAAATGAGGAAGAGGTGTAGTAAAATGGCAGTAAGTAAAGAAGAAAAAACAAGAATTATGGCTGAATATGCTCGTCATGAAGGAGATACAGGTTCTCCAGAAGTTCAAATCGCTGTTTTAACAGCTGATATTAATGAATTGAATGAACATGCACGAGTACACAAAAAAGATTTTCATTCTATGCGTGGACTAATGAAAAAAATTGGTCACCGTCGTAACTTGTTAGCATATCTTCGCAATAAAGATATTACTCGTTACCGTGAATTAATCCAACGACTAGGTTTACGTCGTTAATATAAAGGCTATATAAACCGCTTAGTTATTACTTAGATGGATTGCGGGTCTGATACAAAAGCCTGAATAAATCTAAATAGCAAATCTGGATTTATATGCTGGATTTTATGTATAATAAAAAGCGGGATTCTTTTGAATCTCGCTTTCTTTGCTATGACCGTTCGAAGCGAAGCGAGATAACGGGCATAGTAGTAGGCGCAGCGAAAGCGGAGCGTAGTAACCGAACTTGGACCGTTCGAAGCGAAGCGAGATAAAGGATATGATAGAAAGCAGTAAGTAAAAAAAACTTTATGCCTCTGACCAAAGGGAAGCAGGCTTATCGTGCTAGTTGTACTAGGTGAAGCGTAGTCACCGATTAGATGCAAAAGTAAATCTGCAGGAAGATTCAATTCTCTACTATGCAAATGTGATTTTTTATAAAAATTAAAAAATGACATTTGTTTAGTAGAACGGACTTCCTGTTAAAATCACACTTAAAGGAGAAAATGATGTCAGAGAAAAAAATATTCACAACGGAAATTGGAGGCAGAACATTAACGGCTGAAATCGGTCAGATGGCTAAACAAGCCAATGGAGCTGCTTTACTAAGATATGAAGACACGGTGGTATTAACTGCAGCAGTAGCAAGTAGCCATGCAAGTGATCGTGACTTTTTCCCACTAATGGTCAGTTACGAAGAAAAAATGTACTCGGTAGGTAAAATTCCTGGAGGATTCATCAAAAGAGAAGGAAGACCTTCAGAGAATGCAACATTGACGGCACGCCTGATTGATAGGCCTCTTCGTCCAATGTTTGCTGAAGGATTTCGTAATGAAGTACAGATTACGAATACAGTTATGTCTGTAGATCCTGATAATTCTCCGGAAATGACAGCAATGCTAGGCTCTTCTTTGGCTTTGAGCATTTCAAATATCCCGTTCAACGGACCAATTGCCGGCGTCAATGTAGGTCGTGTCAATGGAGAATTGATTATCAATCCAACAGTGGAACAAAACCTTGTTTCAGATATTCATCTTACTGTGGCAGGTACAAAACATGCAATCAATATGGTTGAAAGTGGAGCAGAACAAGTATCAGAAGAAGATATGCTTGAAGCTTTACTTTTCGGTCATGAAGCGATTAAAGAATTAGTAGCTTTTCAAGAAAAGATTGTTGAAGAAATTGGACAAGATAAAATGGAAATTATTCTTTCAGTTCCTGATCAAGAACTGAAACAGGAAATTAAAACTGCATTCAATGATAAAATGAAAGCCGCTATCCAAATTTTCGACAAACAAGAACGCGCAGAACAAACAGAAGCTGTAAAAGAAGAAATTATCAACACTTATGCAGAAAAACTTGAAGATCATGAAGATAAAGAAAGCATAATGAAAGATGTCAAAGCAATCGCTTCTGATATGGAAAAAGATGAAGTACGTCGTTTGATCACTCAAGAGAACGTCAGACCTGATGGACGTAAAGTCGATGAGATAAGATCACTTGAGTCAGAAGTTTCAATTTTGCCAAGAGTCCATGGTTCAGGTTTGTTTACTCGTGGACAGACACAAGCATTGTCAGTTGCTACATTAGCACCTTTAAATGAATATCAGATTATTGACGGTCTAGGTAGCGAAGACAGAAAACGATTCATTCATCACTATAACTTCCCGCAATTTTCAGTTGGAAGTACTGGTCCTGTAAGAGGTCCAGGTCGTCGCGAAATTGGTCACGGTGCATTAGGTGAAAGAGCTTTAGCCCAAGTTATTCCAAGCGAGGAAGATTTCCCTTATACAATTCGTCTTGTAGCAGAAGTACTTGAATCTAACGGTTCTTCATCACAAGCGAGTATCTGTGCTGGAACATTAGCATTGATGGATGCGGGCGTACCGATTAAAGCCCCAGTTGGCGGTATTGCAATGGGATTAGTCATGGAAGGGGACGATTACACAGTTCTTACTGATATTCAAGGACTAGAAGACCATCTTGGAGATATGGACTTTAAAGTTGCCGGCACAAGAGAAGGTATTACTGCTCTGCAGATGGATATTAAGATTGAAGGAATCACTAAAGAAATTTTAGAAGAAGCATTAACTTCTGCAAAGAAAGCTCGTTTAGAGATTCTTGACAATCTGGAAGCTGCAATCTCTAATCCTCGTACAGAATTAAGTGAATATGCTCCTAAAATCGAATCAATCAGAATTAAACCTGAACAGATTAAAGTTGTTATTGGTAAAGGTGGAGACACTATCAATGGAATAATTGCTGAAACTGGTGTAAAGATTGATATCGATGAAGAAGGAAACGTTTCAATTTATGGTCAAGATGCTAATGGTATAAAACGTGCAATTGAAATTATTGAAGAATTGACTGAAGAAGTAGAAGTTGGAAAAATTTACAACGGAACTGTCAAACGAATTGAAAAATTTGGCGCATTTGTTGAAATCATTAAAGGAAAAGATGGTTTAGTGCATGTATCTGAACTCTCTGATAAATATATCAAAAATGTAGAAGATGTTATTTCTGTTGGTGATGTATTAAAAGTTAAAGTTACTGAGGTCGATAAAATGGGCCGAGTTAACTTATCTAGAAAAGCTGTTTTAGAAGCAGCCAAGTCAGAATCAGACAATGATTCTAAATGATCATTCAAATAAAGAGCAACTCCCAATGGGAGTTGCTCTTTATTTATAGGTGCGCCCGGCATGGGCGATAACTTGGTGGTGAAAGTCCACTACAGACTTTGCAGTAGGAACTGTTAGCTGAAAGCAAGGGTGTCCATCGTGAGGTGGAATCTAAAGGAAGCTGGAGGCAAACACTCGCACTGACGAACAGAAACCTTATATGAAGGCTGAAGAGGGACGGATGAGTCTGCCTAACAAGACAAAGTCCAATACTGCACGAATCCCTTACAGTAAATGAGGCAGTGACATGAGTGGAAGGTTATCGCACCTTACCTGGGGAGATCTGTCTAGCGATACAGATGTATCGTAGTAACAACGAATAGACAGAAGTCAGCCGAGGTCATAGTAGGGAAAACGTACCGAAGGACCGAACAATATCAAATACAAAGTAAAGACTGGAGGTTAGAGGAAGCGAAGACTACAGAAAACAATGGAAACATTGGCAATCTGCGGAGGGATAAGGTGGAACCGAAAGAGTATGTAGATGTGTAGAGCTTTCTTCTAGGTTAAATGAAAGAAATGTATGGTAAGTCTCCATCACTGATGGAGCTCGTTGTAAGAAAAGAAAATTTACTCGAAGCAGCCCAAGTCGTTAGACGAAATAAGGGCGCTGCTGGAGTAGATGGCATGACAGTTTTTGAGGTTGAAGGCCATATTGAGAAGTATTATCTGCCCTTAAGGCAGAAGCTGCTTGATGGGACATACAAACCTCAACCTGTTAAACGGGTTGAAATCCCGAAAGCAAACGGTGCGAAGCGCAAGCTTGGCATACCGTGTGCACGCGATCGTGTGGTACAACAAGCGATCAAACAAATCATTGAACCCTATATCGACCCCTATTTCCTTCCGCAAAGTCATGGGTTCCGACCAAATAAAGGAACACATACAGCGCTGAAACAATGTGCCAAGTTCTATGAAGAAGGATATAAAGTGGTTGTGGATTGTGATTTAAAGCAATGCTTTGACACGTTGAATCACGACAAACTCATGTACCATCTTGAGCAGTTCATCAAAGATAAGATGATACTCAAGATTATCCGTAAGTTCTTGATGAGTGGTGTAACAGACCTGTCTGGCGAATTCGTAGAAACTCATACAGGCGCACCGCAAGGTGGTGTATTGTCACCCCTTCTCAGCAATGTATACTTACATGAACTGGATAAAGAGCTTGAAAAACGAGGACACCGATTCGTTCGATACGCAGATGACTTTGTCATTTATGTGAAATCGAAACGAGCAGGGGAACGAGTCATGAAAAGTGTGACTCGTTTTATTGAAAAAGACCT
Organism: Marinilactibacillus piezotolerans; assembly: GCF_900114235.1. GTDB lineage: Bacteria > Bacillota > Bacilli > Lactobacillales > Carnobacteriaceae_A > Marinilactibacillus > Marinilactibacillus piezotolerans. Next base: position 18,332 of record NZ_FOSJ01000043.1, read on the forward strand.
CAAACTTATCGTCAATGACGAAAAGAGTAAAGTGGGGTCTCCCACTCGTTTAAAGTTCTTGAGCTGTCTGATGATGAAAGTGAATGGAACCTATCGTTTTATTCCTACAAAAGAAGCCAAGAAGAAGTTTAAGCGTACATTAAAACGGCTAACGAGTCGTAAACGTCCAGGAAACTTCATTACTGTTATAAAGGAAATCAACCAAGTCACAAGAGGTTGGATTGGCTACTTTGGATTAGGATTTATCAAAAGATTCATATCAAACGAGATAGAACCATGGTTACATCACAGACTTAGACAGCTTATCTTAAAAAGATGGAAACGACCGAAAACAAAGATAACGAAGTTATTAGAGTACGGTTTAGATGAGGATAGCGCAAAACGGATTGGATTTTCAAGAAAGAAATACTGGCGACTATCCAAAACGCCTGAAGTTCATTGGGCACTTACAAACGAAAGACTCCACCAGTGGGGCTTAGTTTCACTAAGCCACCTAGGGGAGTCTGCTTACAAAAGATATTGAACCGCCGTATACGGAACCGTACGTACGGTGGTGTGAGAGGTCGACAAGTCAATTAATGGCTTGTCTCCTACTCGATT
>NZ_FOSJ01000020.1 GCF_900114235.1 Marinilactibacillus piezotolerans
GCTTACAAAAGATATTGAACCGCCGTATACGGAACCGTACGTACGGTGGTGTGAGAGGTCGACAAGTCAATTAATGGCTTGTCTCCTACTCGATTGAACTTACATATTTTTGTTTTTCGGTGTATTGTTGTTATTATTATTAGATTTGTTTGATACTTCATCCTTAGCTTCTTTAGCTGTACGGGCAACGTCAGCTTCAGCACTCATTGTTTCGTTTTTGATTTCTTCAGAAGCAGAATGTAATTGTTCTTTTAAGTCTTTAGCTGTTTTAGCTAAAGTGATTTTGATATTATCCGATGCTTCACTTGCTGCATGTGACACTTCTTCAGACTTAGCTTTCGCCATATCTGCATAATCGCTTGCCATTTCTTTCTTTTCACCGAATTTTTTTGAAATATCATTTCGTGTTTCTTTACCACTTTTAGGTGCGAATAATATTGCTAATGCTGCACCAAAGATAGCGCCTTTAATAAATTTCATAATTATTTCCTCCTAATATTAAGTTTGAATCTTTCTTTCCCTTCATTATAACGAAAATGTTTACTTTTTAAAACGAGAAACACTTATGAAAATTGATATAGTTTGAAGATGATTAATATGAAGTCAAGTATATATCAAATTTTTACAAAAAAATATATTTTATTATTAGTATTATACTTATAGATCCTTATTGTTAAATAAGGTGCGGAGAAAAGCCTGCGCATAATGAAGCAGAAATTTCCCAACATAATAATGTATTGATTAAGTTTTCATTAAAGCTTAAGTCTCTTTATTTTCGAGTCGAATATTTCAAAATTTCCACAGTAAAAAATGATCAATTATTTATTCAGGTGGATGACAAATTTGATCAGAAGCTTTTTGATTTCTTCAAAATACAAATCCATAATATTACTGTTCATTTCAATATCCTTCTCAGCACTGCAATACTTTAAATCTTTATCAGAGAGACTCTATAGAAGATATAGTAAATTTGTTATAGTATCTATGATGGAACTGACAAAGTGATTTTCAAATTTAGTAAAAAATTAGTTTTAAAATTCATTTTAAAAAACTGAGTATATCTATATTTTAGTAGAGATGCTTAGTTTTTTTGGATTGAATTTAATAATTTATTACTTCGGGTACTTTTTTATTACGAGCATTACTATATATTATTATTGATATAGATGGAATTCCAAGGGGGCAACGGAGCGTTGCTCCCCTAAAGTATGTGTTTTAGTGTATGATGAATACTTAAAGAGCAAAGTGCTAATTTTTTGGAGATGTTTTAGAAATCTTGATGTTAAAAATTTCCTGTTATACAAATTGGAGCTTATAAAATGACGTTGTTATATAATTATCTGTTTGTTACAATATTAATTAGTGAAAAGAGTGGAAAATATAAAATATCTTTTTGCTTTGCTGATTTATTAAAAAGGAGGAACAAAGATGAGTGAAGAAGTAGAGGTAAGTGAAAACAAAGGGTTTCCATGGGTGGCAATGGCAGTTTTTGCAGTTGTTATTTTAGGAATTGCAGCATTACAGATTTTCACCATGGATACAACTGGTTTAGAAGAACTAGAGGGAAATTCAGGGGCTTTAGTTGCTGGTGGTGTGATAGGGGGAATAGTTGGAGCGATAGGTGCTTTTATTGTTTTGAGTATACAATACGCTTTTACCAAGTTTCCTACACAATGGATTTCTAAAGAAAAAAATGTCTATAAGTATGATATCTGGGCAGCTTTATTTTATTCTACTGCAATTGGAACAGTGATGAACTTTTTGATACAACAACTTAATTATCAAGAGAACTTGATTGTGGGAATAATTGTCAACATTATTACGACTGTACTCTTTTTATTCTTCTACTTTTCAGGTGAAGAAAAAGAGCAACATATCAAAAAGGCAATCACAATTGTCCAAGTAGCGTGGCTTGTAATTGGAATAGTCTTGAGTATAGCTTTTAATGCTCTTGCTTCAAATATGTTGGGCTAATAGAAAGTAGGGAAAAAAGATTGAAAAAAATAGATGAAAATTCACCGACTCGTTCACTGTTGAAACGGGTCGGTGAAAAAAAAGGTTTAATTACTGTTGGTATTATTATTGTACTTATGATTCTGTTTTTTATTATTCAGTTTTTCCAGAATTCCGATCTGGAAAGTAATGCAGAAGAAACGTATTCGGTACATATCGTTAGAGAAGAAGATCCGATTTTATTTGACGGAATAGTCCAAGCTTCTGAAGTTCAAGAAGAGTATTACGATGCATCAAAAGGCGTGATCGCTGAAGTACTTGTGGAAGATGGGCAGGAAGTTGAAGCGGAAACAGAATTATTTACTTATACAAATGAAGAAAATCAGCAATTATTGGATGAACAGAATCGTCAGTATAGTCGATTAAAAGAACGTCGTTCAGAAGCAGAAACAGAACTCGCCAACGCCAAAGACGCGTTGAGTACAGCCAATGCAAATATAGAAAAAAGCAACCAGACTGCACAAGGACCTGCTGAAACAGAGGAAAGTATGGATGCGGGATTCGAAACTGCACAAACTGATTTAATGGAGTATGAGTCAGATAAAGCAGAGGCAGAAGCCACAATCGAAAGTGCTGAGATGAGTATAGATGAACTGAACGATCAAATGGAAGATATCGAATATGAGATTGAAACGTTGAGGGAAGACATTACCACAACAGTTACAGCTGATTTTTCAGGTGTTATTGAAGTAACTAACACAAACGCTTCTACACTTGCATCTAGTGAAGAACCAGTTGTTCGTTTATTATCTAAAGATGTTAAAATCGAAGCCACTGTTTCTGAATATGATTATGACAAAATCAAAGAAGAAAGTCCTGTAGAAATCAGTTTAATGAGTTCTGATAAAGAAATACCGGGAAAAATTACTCAAATCGGTTCGCTGCCTATGCAAGCTAGTGCGGAAGGCTCAACTTCTTCAAGATATCCATTTACAGTTATACCAGAAGAACCCATTCAATATGGATTTTCAGTTCAGGTCGGATTTAGTGAAGGCGCCATTTATCTTCCCCAATCTGCTGTTGTCGAGGAAGAAGATGGAACAAAAATCGTCTTTGTAATAATTGATGGAATCGTAGAGCGTCGAGAAATCGAAACCCATAAAGAAAGCAATTTCTATGTTTTGGACTCTGGATTGGAAGTGGATGAAGAAGTACTGCTTGACCCGAATCCTGAACTAGCAGATGGGGATGAGGTTATGGTGATGTATGATTAAGTTAGAAAAAATCGGGAAATCTTATAAAGCAGATAATGAATGGATTCCCGTACTGAAAAATGTTGAAATGGAAGTAAACCAAGGCGATTTTCTAGCAATTATGGGCCCATCAGGATCTGGAAAGTCAACGTTATTGAATCTGATTGGGTTTGTTGACCGAAATTATGAAGGTAATTACTTCCTGGAAGGGAATATTGTCACTTCTAAAAATGATGCTGACTTGTCTAAACTTAGAAACCAGCGCGTAGGTTTTGTATTTCAACAGTTTAATCTAATAGAGACTTTAACAATTGAAGAAAATGTAGAGTTGCCATTGTTATATGATGGATGGAATTATCGAGAGACTAAAAGTAAAGTATTGGAACTATTGGAGAAGCTGGGCATTGGAGATAAAGGAAAGAAAATGCCGAAACAGCTCTCAGGTGGTCAACAACAGAGAGCAGCAATTGCCAGAGCAATCATAAATAATCCTGACTTTATTTTAGCGGATGAGCCAACTGGTGCGTTAGATACGCAAACCTCTAATGACATTATGAATGTGTTCAAACAGTTGAATGAAGAAGAAGGGGTTACGATTATTTTAGTTACGCATGACCCGACAACGGTCAAGTATTGTAACCGTGTGGTTCATATGCAAGATGGCATACTGACCGAAGAAGTGAGGTGAAGACATGAACCCGTTAGTGTTTTTTAAAGGGGCATGGAATGCACTCCTTAAAAATAAAAAACGAAGCTTTTTAACAATGATCGGAATCGTAATTGGAATCGCTGCGGTCAGTACGATCATGTCTATTGGAAGAGGATTTGAGAACTATGTTTTAGACTCTTTGAATCCTGATGAAGGAGAACTGTTAACCGTTGATATTCAATTTCAGGCAGATGATCCAGATTGGATGCTTGAAACGAATGAAGATCTATTTACTGATATGGACATGCGAATGATTGAGAATGTACATGGCGTTCAAAGCGTAGAGACGATTAACATAAATTCAGAATATGCCTCATTTGATACTACGATTGACGGAGAAGAGAATTATTTGGAAGCCTCTCTAATAGAAGACAGCGGTAGTCCTGTCGTAGCAGGAAGATCACTTGATTCTATCGATAACGAAAGAGAAAACCGAGTTGTTGTGGTACCTTATTCGCTTATCGAGAGCCAATATGCATCAGAAGAAGCAGCTTTAGGGAAAGGGGTATCGCTTGGGGATCAGCTGTATACAATCGTTGGAGTATCAGAAGGGGATGTTGACGCTTCGGGTATTCTCGCTGGGTTTCTACCGCAAGAGATTGAAATTCCAAAAAGCAGTTATAATCGCTATCATGAAGAGGATACCATTGAAGATCAGATTAGTATAACAGTTGCCAGAGGCTCTCTTCCTTCAGATGTTGCAGAAGAGAGTGTGTCACTATTAGAAGAAGAAGGTACAATGAGAGATAGAGGAACCTATACTCATTTTGATATGTCTGCTTTAGATGATGGGTTGTCTCAAGTTCTGAGAGGAATTACGCTATTTATCGCAAGCGTTGCTGGAATCTCCTTATTTATTGCCGGAATCGGCGTTATGAATATGATGTATATTTCAGTATCCGAACGAACAAAAGAGATTGGTATCCGTCGAGCTCTTGGAGCTTCTCAAAAGAGTATTCGAGCTCAATTTGTACTAGAAGGTGTTATGATGACAAGTATTGGTGGAATATTCGGCTATTTATTTGGCTGGTTATTCTCTTCTATTGCTTCATTCTTTTTACCGTTTTCTACTGGATTAGATCTATTTACAATTCTTGTTTCGATTGGTGTTTCCGCACTAGTGGGATTGATTTTCAGTTATGCACCAGCAAATGCAGCAAGTAAGAAAGAAATTATTGATATCCTTTAACCTTGAAAAACTAGATAGAGAAAAAGGGGAATTCTGAATGAGGCTTATATTCGTTTTCTAGTCAATCAATTTTCTAGGGATCTTAAAAACCAAACCAAACAGCTAACCTTTTTGTTTGTCGTTCTTATGTTTTTACTGATCTTACATGAGTATCCTGATTTGTTGGTCTTAACGTATGTAGTGATTTATCCAATTAGTTATATTGTGATCAACTCTATTCGATATTTTTATGGTAAAAGTAAGAATAAGCAAGCAGCAAATGAATAAGTAATTATTTGTTTAAGTTAAAGTATTTCACTTTTTGAGAAAAGTCTTTTGTATGGATGTCCATTTAGTAAAATTGATTAAGCGTACTGATTTAAATTCAGCTGAAACCAAGTAACCATTTGAAAAAGATCGAATAATTATGAAATGGATTATTCGATTCTTTTTTATTTAACTAGTATGCTTTACAAACTAGTGGGAGTGAGGTACTCTATAATTAACTAGTATGTATTACAACTTAGATTCCGTAATCTGAACAGAGGTGACAAATTGAAAAAAACGCAGTTATTAAAAGGTGTGCTTGAAGGATGTGTGCTACTGATCATCCAGGAAAAAGAAGTCTATGGATACGAGTTAGTCCAGCAGTTAAAGCTTTCGGGATTTACAGATATTGTCGGAGGAACAGTCTATCCATTACTACAAAAGCTTGAAAAGAATGAATTGACAACTAGCGTCAAAAAGCCATCTAAAGACGGACCAGACCGTAAGTATTATCAGATTACACCTAAAGGAAAAGAATACTGCCAAGAATTTATTCAGAACTGGCAGGAGTTGGAATCTAGCGTCCATAACTTGATAGACAAAGGAGGAAAAAAAGATGACAAAAACGCAGGAAATGATCCAGCAAAATAATGAATTGAGAGAGCAGTTGAACACGGAGAATAAAACGTACTATGAAGAAATACTAATTTATATGAGGTTAAGAGACTGGTTAAAAGATGAGGAAGATATAGAGTCAAAATTACTGGAAATCTTACAAGATATGATTTCTGCTCAAAAAGATGGTATTTCTGCAAAAGAGTATTTTGGTCAAGAACCTAAAGCAACGGCAGATGAGATACTTTCAAATGTTCCAATCAATTGGTTAGATGGGCTAAAAATATTGGGACTAGTATTTGGGATTTCAATTTTTTTCTCCATTCTTTCTAATTTATCTGCTGACCAGTATAAAATCAATCTACTTCAGTTAATCGTTCATTCCGTAACGATAGGTGCAGGAGTAATTATTTGTTTATCTATTTTGAAAAAAAGCACATTTGAGAAAGAAAAAACAACTACTAAGTTGGAAATTTTACTATTCGGTGCAACCTTTGTAGGAGTAATAGGGATCTTTATTGCATCCCCTTATTTCATTTCGGAGGCATGGACAATTGTTTTGCCTAAAGAAGCTGCTTTAGGAATGATAACACTAGCCTCCGTAGGGGTAACATGGAAAGTTTATAGCCTTCCAAAAGGAGAAAGACTATTATGGTCTGGTTTTTTACCCATTATTTGGTTATTCGTTCTTTTAGCTTTCTTGAACTATTTTCCTGCAAGTTCAGATTGGGTTCAATCTTCAAATGGTAAAGTAGTCGTGGTTACCGGAGTGATATTGGGACTAATCATTAATTATCTAATCGGTTTCTATGCGATTAAAAAGATGGATGTTGACTAAAAGAGTATCTTTAAAAGGATTATATCAGTCAGCTTCTATAAATATTGGTGCTTCACATACAACTAATTACTATAAACCATTATACTTAAATACTGGAATAAACTTTTAAGTTGAAAATAAAGAGGTTGAGACAAAAGTCTCCTTTTAACAAAAACTTGTAAATCTAGACAAGTAGAAACACCGTCAAATCTAGGGTTAAAATTCCTCGATTTAACGGTGTTTTTATTTTTGGCTAGTTTTGTCCAAGATTCTTTTATTGTTTAATTTGAATAAACTTGATAATAGAGAATCCAATCATAAGTATGAAAAGAGCAACAGATATACAAGTCACAATAAAAAATGCAATATAATAAGATCCAATAGCACTAGTTTGATTAGTTATGTAGTCACCGATAAAAGGGACAATTAATAATGCTATACTCATAATGATTTCTATTGTTAATACTAAGCCTTTTTTCATTTTTCATTCTCCTCACTTTTTGATATTACTTACATAAAAAGTATACGATTTAATTTGAATAGAATAAAGCAACAAATCGTTGCTTCTTATTTTAACGCAAAAATTATGATAATCTTTGCATTTATTGCAAAAATATAATGTTAAAAGGAACACCTCATTTACAGAAACTAAGCAAATGAGGTGTTCCTTTACAGTCCTTGATTATTTGCATAAGTAAACAAATTATCAGTTAGTGTTCACCCTTTTTATTGACACCATACGTTATTCTATCCTTTTTTGAGCATATAGCACAGGCGAGTTTTAAGTCATGTGGTACGATTCTATTGAAGAAATATGCCTGCTGGGAACGTAACCGATCATTTTATAGATGATCGTACATATCTTAACTCTTTTTTTAGGAAGGTCATTTATAATGTAATTAAGATAATAGAAACGTTTTTGTGAGTGTATATTATAGGAGGACGATGATTTGGAAATTGGAATTGATAAAATAGGGTTTTATACACCGGATGTATATATAGATATGGAAAAGTTAGCTGAAGCTAGAGGAGTGGAACCAGCTAAATATACGATTGGAATCGGACAAGAAAAAATGGCAGTAGCGCCTTTGTCACAAGATGCAGTATCAATGGCAGCCAATGCAGCGCTTGAAGTGTTAGATGAAGAAGATAGAGATGCAATTGATTTTGTCTTGTTTGGAACAGAATCAGGGGTAGATCACTCAAAATCAGGTGCAGTTTGGGTCCATCATTTAACGGGTATTCAAAAATATGCTCGTTCAGTTGAATTAAAACAAGCTTGTTATAGTGCTACTGCCGCAATCAAGATGGCTATGGGTCATATTTCATTGCATCCTGAAAGCAAAGTCCTTGTATTGGGAACAGATATTGCAAAATATGGACTCAATACTGGTGGAGAGCCGACTCAAGGAGCAGGAGCTGTTGCAATGGTATTGTCTGCTAATCCGAAAATCCTAGCAATTGATACAGATAGTGTATCCATGACAGAAGACATTTCCGATTTCTGGCGTCCGCTGCATTCTGATTATGCTTATGTAGATGGAAAATTCTCTAACCAAGCTTATTTAAACTTTTTAACAGATGTCTGGAGTCAATATAAAGAAAGAAACAACCGCAATTTAAGTGACTTTGAAGCATTATGTTTCCATGTTCCTTATACTAAAATGGGTAAAAAAGCATTAAAAGCTTTAACAGAAAATGCTTCAGAAGAAGATACTGCTCGTCTGATGGGATATTATGAGCCGAGTATTTCTTACAATAAGCAAGTTGGGAATATTTATACTGGATCACTTTATTTAAGTTTGCTTTCTTTACTGGAACAAGGACCATTACTAGAAGATAATGCGCGTATTGGTCTGTTCAGTTATGGTTCAGGAGCTGTTGGTGAGTTTTTCAGCGGAATTGTAAAACCTGGATATAAAGAACATATGCTGAAAGAAGAACATGAAGCATTACTAAACAATCGACGCGAATTATCTATTAAAGAATACGAAGAAATTTTACAGCAATCTTTACCTAAAGATGAAACAGATATTGAACTGGATAGTGAAGCATCTAGTGGAACGGTTATCTTAAGTGGTGTTCGTGCGAACATTCGCGAATATAGTAAAAAGTAAGTAGACGATTCTGATGGAATGAAAAATTTTGCTAACTAAAAGGAGTGCATACTTTTATGCAAAAAGTATATATAGCAGGGGCAAAGCGGACGCCAATCGGTTCGTTTCTTGGTGCACTGAAAGATGTTTCAGCTGCTGACTTAGGAAAAACAGCTATCCAAGGCGTTTTAAACCAAAGTGGTGTTGATCCAACTGACATAGATGAAGTATCTTTAGGAAACGTTCTTTCAGCTGGTCAAGGTCAAGGTGTTTCCAGACAAGCTTCTATCAAAGCCGGTATTCCAGAAACTACGCCAGCTTATGGAACAAATATGGTCTGTGGGAGTGGCTTGAAAACTGTCATGAATGCTTTTATTGGCATTCGTGCGGGAGAATATAATACAGTTGTGGCTGGTGGGACAGAATCTATGAGCCAAGCCCCTTATCTTATTCCTAACAGAGCTCGGACTGGTATCAAGATGGGAGGTTTTCAGGCGATAGACCATATGGTGCATGATGGATTGACAGATGCTTTTGAGGGTTATCATATGGGGGTTACTGCGGAAAATATTGCCGAACAGTATGGAATCTCACGTGAAGATCAGGACGCCTTTGCATTTGATTCCCAGAAAAAATCGCTCGAAGCACTGGATAATGGTTTATTTAAAGAAGAAGTGGTTCCTGTAGAGTATACAACTAGAAGGAAAGAACAGGTTATTGTTGATACTGACGAATATCCTAATCGTAAAGCCAATCTTGAAAAAATGAGTTCACTTAGACCAGCGTTCAAAAAAGAGGGTACGGTAACAGCTGGAAATGCTTCTGGGCTGAATGATGGTGCCAGTGCAACCTTGATTGTTGGAGAAGACTATCTGCAAGAAAAATCTGTTCAACCATTAGCTGAAATTGTCGCAATTGGACAAGGCGGCGTTGATCCATCGATTATGGGGATGGGATCTGTTCCAGCCATTAAACAAACATTGAAGAAATCTGGACTATCTTTTGGTGATATAGATGTATTTGAATTGAATGAAGCCTTTGCTTCTCAAAGTTTAGCGGTAGTGCATGAATTGTCTGAAGCGTTCAAAATAGACAAAGAAACACTAATTGCTAAAACAAATATGAGCGGTGGTGCCATTTCCCTCGGTCATCCCATTGGAGCAAGTGGAAATCGCATTTTAGTTACTTTGCTGTATACATTAAAACGTAAAGGCTTGAAATATGGAATAGCTTCTTTATGTATCGGTGGCGGCATGGGTGCGGCTGTTATTATCAGAAATATAGATATCGACTAAGTTATATAATCATAAAAATAGAGGATCATCAATTGAGATGATCCTCTATTTTGGTTTCTTCAGGTTATTTTTCTGCTTTTTCAGCTAATAAATCGCGAATTTCTGCAAGATATTCTTCAACTGTTGGGGCTTTTACAGGTGTATCTTCAGGAGCTGGCTTATTTTTCTTAGTCAAAGTATTGATGACTTTAACAACAATAAACAATGCAATTGAAATAAGGAAGAAATTAATAATGGCTTGTAAAAAAGCGCCATATTTGATTGAGGCAGAACCTATTTCCATAGTTAATTTTTCTACATTTGCTTGTCCAGTAAGGGCAACAATAAGCGGCATGATAATGCTGTCTACTAGCGCAGTTACTATTGCAGTAAAAGCTTGCCCCATAACGAGACCGACTGCCAACTCAATAACATTGCCTCTAGCAATGAATTCTTTAAACTCTTTGATCATATTTTTAAAAATTCCTTTCAAAAAAATAAAATTATCTATCTTTCGTCTTTAATATTACTGAAGGAAAGGAGCTATTGCAAATAAGAAGAGAACGAACTGGTTTTACGATAACTTTACACAAAATTGATAGAAAGATAGGGAGAATAAAAGATATACTAAATTGCTGTCAGATAATCACCAAGTAAAAAGGAAGATTGCTTGTGTAAAAAACAGTTAATGTTCGGTTTTAGGCGTGTATTTTTTGTAAAATTTCTAAAATATACTGTAGACATTTGTATTGTCGGATGTTACTATTCTTATGGAGCTACAATATGCACATTTGAAGAATGCCGTTGTTTTATACTTAGTTAAAATTAGGAGGAAAAATTTTGTCTAAAAAATGGTTAAAAGGTTTAGGTATTACTTTCGCATCAACACTTGTACTAGCAGCTTGTGGAAACAGTGACGATAGTGGTGAGTCAGCTTCTGAAGGAACTGACGGAAACGTGCAGATTGATGAACTATCAGTACAATTCGTACCTTCACGTGATCCAGAAGAAATCGTAACAGCTACAGAACCTCTAGAAGGAATGCTGATTGATGAAATGGCCGAATTAGGGTATGATATCGATAGCGTAAAAATCGATGTAGGAACAGATTATGAAGCTGTAGGAGAAGCAATGTCTGCTGGATCTGTAGATGTTGGATTCTTACCTGGTGGAACTTATGTTTTGTATGATGATGGAGCTGAAGTAATTCTGACAGCAACTCGTGCAGGATTGAGTAATGACTCTGAAGATCCTGCAGAATGGAACGCTAATAAACCAACTGAACCAACTGATGAACAAGTAACGTACTATCGTTCAATCATGGTGGCAGGACCTTCTGAAAAAGGACGCGAACTTGCAGACAAAGTTAATAATGGCGAAGAATTAACATGGGAAGACTTGGATTCAGCTTCTTGGAGTGTTATGAGTTCATCTTCATCAGCTGGATATATATATCCAACGATCTTTTTACAAGAAAATTATGACAAATCATTATCTGACTTGAGTCAAATCTCTCAAGCTGATTCTTATGGTACTTCAGTTTCTCGTCTAGCAACAGAACAAGCAGATGTAGCAGTAATGTACGCTGATGCCCGCCGCGATTATGTTGAAGACTGGGAAGATACTTTTGGTGGTACTGCAAGTATCTGGGATCAGACAGATGTTATTGGTGTAACACCTGGAATTTACAATGATACAATCAGTGTAAGTAAAAATTCTGAAATTATGGATGATGATTTAAAAGCAGCATTGCAAGATGCATTTATCAATATCGCTGGAACTGAAGAAGGAAAAGAAATTATTTCCATCTATTCTCATGAAGGATATGAAAAATCTGAAAGTTCTGACTATGATGTTGAACGTGAAGCTCAACAAATCTTAAGAGATTTAACAAACTAATATAAATTAATCAAACTTAATACTCAATAAACTAAAGAACAAGCTGGGAGTTTTTTTCTCCTGGCTTTCTTTTTGAGTATGTCTTAGAAAGGACAAAGTGAATTATGATCGAATTTATTAATGTAAATAAAACCTATCCGAATGGGGTTACTGCATTAAAAGATGTGAATTTGAAGATTGAACAAGGTGAATTTGTTGCGATTATCGGATTATCTGGAGCGGGTAAGTCTACTTTAATTCGCTGCATCAATCGTATGCATGATATTAACGAGGGAACCCTTAATGTCAATGGTGTAGATGTAAGTAACTTAAAAGGAAAACAAATCCGTACTTTCCGCCGTAAGATTGGCATGATTTTCCAGTCATTCAATTTAGTAACTAGAACCAGTGTTATTAATAATGTTCTTGTTTCTTCTGTACCAGAACTTCCCTGGTGGAGAAAGATTTTAGGGCTATTTCCAAAAGATAAAAAAATTGTTGCATTGGAAGCATTGGATAAAGTTGGAATTTTGGATAAAGCTTACAATAGAGTAGACCAACTATCTGGTGGACAACAACAACGTGTAGCTTTAGCACGTACGCTTGCGCAAAATCCTTCTGTTATATTAGCGGATGAGCCAGTAGCTTCTTTAGATCCTGTAACAGCTAAAGTGGTTATGGACGATTTCAAACGAATCAATCAAGAAATGGAAATGTCTATTTTGATTAATATCCATCATGTTGAATTAGCTTTAGAGTACGCAGATCGTGTAATAGGAATTCGCAAAGGTGAAATAGTATATGACGGTAAATCTGAAGATGTTAATCAAGAAGTGTTAAATAACATTTACGGAAGTATCACAGAAGTACCGCATATGAATGATTCTGAAGAAGCAGAAGTGTAAGGAGGGTGCAGATTGAAAGAAACAATCTATGATAAGATATTTAAACCAACAACTTATACATTAGAAAATGGCAAGACAGTCAAACAAAGGGCTTCAAAAACTCCGTTAATACTGATTCTGATATTCTTAGCTATATATGCTTCTTTTCAAGCTACTGGAGTAGATCTTTCACTAATCTTTACACGAGGAAGTCAGTTCTTTGTTATTATTTTGAGTATGTTCCCGCCTAATTTTGGATTCATTTCTAATATTTGGGCCCCACTTTTTGATACTATCCAAATGTCTTTATTAGGTTCTCTTATAGGAGCTTTGTTTGCAATTCCTCTAGCGTTGTTATCTTCTAGCAATGTTATAAAAAACAGGTTGCTTAATGGATTTTTCAAACTGTTTCTAAGTATTTTAAGAACTTTACCGACTTTGGTTTTGGCATTGATTTTTACATTTCTGTTCGGTTTGGGGACTATGGCAGGAACATTAGCTATCCTTATATTTTCAGCCTCTTATGTTGGTAAATTAATGTATGAGCATATTGAAAATGTGGATATGGGTGCTTTTGAAGCGCATGAATCTATGGGTTTGTCTAAAGTAGAAGCCTTTAGATATGCCATTGTTCCGGAGGTTCTACCTACTTATCTATCTGTTTCTTTATATGCTTTTGAAGGAAATGTTAGATATGCTGCTATCTTAGGATATGTAGGCGCTGGAGGTATTGGATTGGTATTAAATGAGAGATTAGGCTGGAGAGACTACCCAAGTGTAGGAATGGTCTTGCTGGTTTTGATGGTCGTTGTATTCATTATTGAAAGAGTCAGTGAATATTTCAGACGCAAACTATCTTAGAGAGGGAGAGTAAAAATGAACGAAGCAATTCGAACACAAATGGGTAAAGCACCTAATCGTAAACTTTATTTTACAACTATTACCGTAATTGTATTAGCTCTTCTGATCTGGTCATTCCTTGGTGTAGATGTCACTGGATTAGATAAAAAAGGAACGGGTTTAGCTGTAAACATCGTTAAAGGTATTGTAGCACCGGATTTAGAATTCTTATTTGACTTTTCTAGCCAAGGTGTTGCATATTTACTATATGAAACGATTGCGATTGCCTTTTTAGGAACAATTTTCGGGTCCTTGTTAGCTATTCCAATTTCTTTTTTGATGGCACCGAGTGTTGTAAGTGGACCAGTAGCTTATATTACCAGGTTGTTTGTAATTTTTATTCGTACAATTCCTTCTCTAGTTTATGGGATTATGTTTATTCGTGTAACCGGTCCTGGAGCTTATGCGGGGGTTTTGACAATGTCAATTACGTCTATTGGGATGATTTCCAGGTTGTATGTTGATGTCATTGAAAACTTAGACCGTGGAGTACTGGAAGCGATGACTTCTATGGGGTGTACGACTTATGAGAAAATCCGTTATGGTATTTTGCCGCAACTCTTCTCAAGTTTCTTATCTACTACGATTTATCGATTCGATATGAATCTCAGGGATGCGACTATTTTAGGATTAGTTGGAGCTGGAGGAATTGGAGCACCATTGATTTTTGCCATGAGATCATACCGATGGAATCAGGTCGGAGCTATACTTATTGGATTAGTAATCTTAATTCTGGTTGTTGAAGTGATATCAAACAAATTAAGATCAAGACTAGTAAGTGGAACAAACTAATAGCTGAAGTAAGTCGAGAAGTTGCATCTTGAATGAGGTGCAGCTTTTTATTATATTGAACTAGGCAGTACATACGAAGAGGATTTATTAGAAGCATGTTTTGGAGGAGTTGCATGGGAATCAACAAGTTGTTTTTTAAGTATGTAAGCTTGAATGTATTGGGAATGGTAGGAATATCTCTGTATATATTAGCAGATACTTTTTTCATTGCCCAGGCATTAGGATCTAATGGGATCGCTTCTTTGAATTTAAGCATACCAGCATATGGGGTGATCAATGGAATAGGGCTGATGCTGGGTTTGGGAGGAGCTTCAAGATATAGTATTTTAAGTGCACAAAAGAAAATAAAAACAGCACAAAAAGTGTATGCACAATCTCTTATATTTGGAGTGATTATCGGAGGTGTTTTTTTAGTATTTGGATTATTTGGCTCAGGTCTAATTGCACGCAGTTTAGGCGCGAATAACGAGACACTTGCCAGCACCTCTATTTATCTACAGACGATACTCTTTTTTTCTCCGTTTTTTATTTTAAACAATACACTTCAGTCATTTGTTAGAAATGATGGTGACCCATCACTTGCTATGTCGGGCATGATGATAGGAAGTTTTTTGAATATTTTATTGGATTATATCTTTATATTTCCGTTAGATATGGGAATGTTTGGAGCTGCTTTGGCGACTTGTATAGCACCAATCAGTAGTATTGCAGTGCTGTCTATTCATTTTAAACGTGCTATAAATCAGCTGAAATTTGTTTTTCAGAAATTAAACTGGATTGTGCTTAAAGATATCTGTTACTTGGGGGCTACAGGATTTATTAATGAAATTGCTTCAGCGGTAGTTTTATTTTTATTTAATACAATTATTTTCTCACTTGAAGGAAATCTGGGCTTAGCGGCATATGGTATCGTAGCAAATATTTCTTTTGTAGTATTGTCATTATTTACAGGCGTAGCTCAGGGAGCTCAACCTTTATTAAGCGATAGCTATGGCAAGCGCGACTTGAGTAAAATAAAGCATGTTTTGACATTATCTATAATAACGGCTTTGGTGATTAGTGCAACGGTCTATTTGACGACACTTTTATTTAAATCAGGAATCATAGCCGCTTTTAATAGCGATCAAAGCACCCATGTAGCTGAAATGGCAGCAACTGGGCTAATTGTCTATTTTGTTGGTTTCTTTTTTGCAGGGATCAATACGATATCCACAACATATTTTAGTGCGACTGATCAGCCTAGACTTGCTTTATTCTTCTCATTGCTTAGAGGTGGCGTTATTATCATTCCGATAGTTTTATTGTTTAGTTATCTGTGGGGAATGAATGGAGTTTGGATGTCTTATGTAGCAGCTGAAGCAATCGTGGTATTATGGATCGTTATAAAGATGAATCCTCGCAAAAGGATTAGACAAGCTAAATAATTCAGTAATTTGTGAAAAAAAACAATCAGATGGTCAAGTGAGTCTGATTGTTTTTTAACATAGAAAATCTTGGTTTATGGAGTTGTATCCTGTATAGTAGCTATAAAGTTTTATAGGAGGACGGGTATATGAATAAGCAAAAATTAACAATAATTGGTATTGGTCATGTTGGTTCTTATGTATTATCAGATATAATGAAATTAGGACTGTTTTCAGAAATTGCATTAATTGATAGCAATGAAAATATATCTAAAGGTGAAGCGTTAGATCAGCTGCATGCTAATCCTTTTACTTTTATGCCGAATACAAAAGTCTTTTCTGGAACTTATCAAGATTGTGCAGATTCAGATCTTGTTATTGTTTCAGCTGGTGCCAGTATAGTGCCATCTGAAGAGGAAAAAATGCCGGATCGGGCTTTGCTAGCTGAAAATAGTGCGAAGATCATTAGAGAGATTATGGCAAATATTGTTGCTCATACAAATAATGCTGTATTAATTTTTATTACCAATCCTGTAGATACAATAGTACATATTGCAGAAAATGAATTTGATTATCCAGCTGGGAAAATTTTTGGAACAGGAACAATGCTGGATACAGCTAGATTAAAAAGAATATTAGCGGACAAGTACAATATTGATCCTAAAAGTATAACGGCTTATATGATGGGAGAGCATGGAATGACAGCTTTTCCCGTATTGAGTAGAGCTAACATACAGGGGTTTAAAATGAGTGAGTGGAAGGATCTTTTTGAAAGTACTGAAATTGATCAAGTTAGTATAAAAAATCAAGTAGTTCAGGCAGCGTATGATGTTTTTAACGGAAAAGGATGGACAAATGCCGGAATTGCTCAAGCGGTCACCACGCTAGTTAAAGCCGTTATGCTGGACGAAAGAAGTGTTTATCCCGTATCTACTACACTAAGAGGACAGTATGGATATAATGGAAATGTGACTTTGAGTATGCCATGTATTATTGGCAGAAATGGAATTGAAAAGCAACTAGAAATCATCTTAGATGAGGAAGAAGAAAAAATGCTGCGTGAATCTGCAGCGTATATTCAAAATATAATGAGTTCAGTAGGAGCAGGGATAAAGTCTATCTCCTGACTATATATATAAGAAAAAGCCTTCCATAACAGTAATTAATACGTTATGAGAAGGCTTTGAGTCTATCTGAAAAAATAAAATAAGTTGATTTTTATTAAAAGTCTAAAGTTTACTTAAATAATCTTTTGCGGTCTGCAGGTTCATATGAGGCGCTTTTTTCAGAGCTTCTGCAATTTTCTCTACTTGTGCGCCTTTTGCACCAGCACTGATTGCCAGTGAACGGGCATGTAATCCCATATGTCCTTTTTGAATTCCGTCAGTGACGAGCGCGCGGATAGCTGCGAAATTCTGTGCTAAACCTACAGATACTAGAATGCTTTCCAATCGTTTTGCATCAGGTTCTTGTAAAAGGGTTCTTGAAAGTTTCGCGGCAGGGTGAATGCTAATTGATCCGCCAACTGTTCCAATAGGTAGAGGTAAGGTTAATGTACCAACTAAATCTCCCTTTTCGTTTGTATGCCACTTTGATAGAGCACGATATTGACCGGAACGAGCTGCATAAGCATGAATACCTGCTTCGATTGCCCGCCAGTCATTTCCGCTTGCGACAACAACGGCATCTATACCATTCATAATCCCTTTATTATGGGTAACCGCCCGGTAAGGATCTACCCATGCCACTTGAGCAGCTTCTACGATTCTATCGCGTACTTCTTCTCCTGAAAAATTTGTAGTCTTCAATTTGTAACTGGGGATTGTACAAGTAGCAGTTGCTGTACATTCGGTGGCGTAGTTAGATAAAATACGCAATAATGCTGTTCCACCAGTTAACTCTTCGATGTAAGGAGCGATGCCTTCCATCATGGTATTCACAATATTGGCACCCATTGCTTCTTGCGTATCAATGTGTAAATGGACCACCAAAAAGGATGGGATATTTTCAGATGTATCTGATTCTAGAAGACGAACAGAAAGGTCCTTAGCACCACCACCACGTTTTACTATGGAAGGATGGGCTTCGTTTGCCTGGTCCAGAATTTCTTGCCTGGAATTTTTAATTTTTTTGATAGCAGTTGAAGGGTCAGCGACGTCTTTTAAGGTTACTTGTCCAATCATCATCCGTTCAGAGACTACTGTGGTAAATCCGCCAGCAGATCCAATGATTTTGGCAGCGAAACTTGCTGCCGCAATGACAGAGGGTTCTTCAATAGCCATCGGCACCACTGTCTCTTGATTATCAATTAGAAAATTCATCGCCACACCCAATGGTAAAGAATAATTTCCGATATAATTCTCGATCATATGCTCACCGATGTCTTGGCCTAAATCACCACCTTCGTTTTTTAAGTTGTCAGCTTGTAATTCGGTTAATAATTCTGCTTTAACCAGAGCATCGATTTTTTCTGTGTATGTTTTTTTATAAAACTTAGCTAAATATTCTGTATTCATTCCTGATTTCCTCTCTTGGTATTCCTAACTATATTATGAAGGACTAGAATGAAAAAAGGAAGCTAAAACCTGAATCGACTTGACAACGCTTAGAAAAATAAGGATAATAGTAAAAGTGTTAAGGTTCCTTAGCTCAGTTGGGAGAGCACTACCTCGACAAGGTAGGGGTCGCTGGTTCGAGCCCAGTAGGAACCATTGATATGACAGGCTTTTACAGCCTGTTTTTTTATTTCTCTATTTTCCGATGACGAATCAGTGACGAGTTAGTCATCGATAAAATTCGAGAATAATTCAGACGTCTGTTTTTGTGCAATATCAGAATGATGAACGTATCGATCCAGTGTCATTCGAACGTCAGCATGTCCTAATCGTTGTTGTGTCGCTTTCACGTCTTTCGTGACTTGTAAAAACAAGGTTCCGTGTGTGTGCCTTAAATCGTGAAATCTGATTAATTTCAGGTCAGCTTGCTTGCAGATGATTTGCATCGTTCTTCGGATGTTCCTAGGGTCAATATATGTGCCAGCTTCGGACGTACAGACGATATCGGTTTTGAACACTTGATTTTTCTTATGTTTTTTCAGTATACTAATTTGGGAATTAGTTAAATAGATAGTGCGTTCAGAGGAATCCGTTTTAAGGGTTCCTCTTTTTTTCGTCATCCGATCTAAATTGTATCTTACATAAATTTCTTGTTTATCAAAGTCGATATCTGACCAATGAAGGGCTAATATTTCGCCTTGTCTCAATCCTGTATTCAATGCAAGCCAGAACACTATATAAGCGTTAAACGCTTTAGAATGCTCTAAAAATCGCTTCATTTCGTCTTTATTCCAGATACTTGTTTTTTGGTATCTGACACGTGGTTTTTCTACGTTGATCATCGGGTTTTTCTTGATTTCATCCCACTTAATGAAAAGCTTGAAAACTTTATTCATCAAATTGTGAAGACGACTGATCGTCGATGATGAAAGCGATTCTTCTTTTTCTGTCCAGAGTTTTTGGACTTCATACGACTTGATTGAGACGATTTTTCTATGACCGAAAACAGGGCTGATATGCTTATTATAATAGAGTTTTTCGATGTGGATAGTCGTAGGCTTCATCTTCTTTGGTGCGATCAATTTGAAGTAGATTTCAGCGCATTCATCAAAAGTCTTATCGGTTTCTTTGAAGTAAGATCCCGAATAGATCTGATGTTTGAACTCGACTTCATCTTGTTCGGCTCTTTTTTTGTGTTTGTGCCAACTTCCTGTTGCTCTTTGATTATTAATATAGACATTTGCTCTGTATCTTTTTCCTGATTTTACGGTTTTTTGTTCTATTGACATTTTTTGTTCTTCCTTTCTGTTTGAGCAAAAAGAAAAAACAATCATACATACAAATTGAGTATATATGATTGCTCTATTCAGTTCAATCAATCGTTGGGTTGCTCGTTGATCCATTCATTTAAAAAAGAACGAGTTTGACTGACTGGAAACAGCCATTTTCTACCCACTTTTCTTCGGATTTTTTCGAATCGGGGATCATGGAAAAATCTGATTTCGATAAATCCTTTTGACATTCCTGTAATTTCCTGTAAATCTTCCATTGTATAGAAAAGCTTGTTATTGTCGATGTTTGATAGATGTTGTTGGATGTTTTCTAAGATGATTGTTTCGATTTGATCGTGATCGATTTCGATATTGATCAGTTGTTTTTCTGTTTGCATAATTTTCATTTTCCTTTCTTTTTAAAATGATTATATTTTTTATCGATGTAGCCAGCTTCGTTATCGGCAGGAGCGTGATAATGTGCAGACTTTGCCCAATCGTCACCATCGCAAAACGCATCACATTCGTTTTTTTCGACGAAAAGGGTGTATCGAACGTGCTTCATGACCGTTATCAAAAACTCTTGTAAATCGTCTTCGAAATCGGGTCTAGTAGGATAATAAGATCCGTTTGGCAATGCTGTCTTGATTTGGTAAGCCATATATTCGCCGTTAATTCGATTCAACACATATGTTAAAAATTGAAATGTTTCGGGGTCAATTTTTTCTTTTGAGCCATTAAGCGCATTCCGCGCCATATAAAAACTGTACATGATTGAAGAAAAATTCGAATATAATTCTCTCGGATCACTTACACCCAAAATAAAGTTTTTACGTTCTTCTTCCATTTTTTTGGCGAATGAAAACATTGTTCTCATCCAAACTCTCACTTCATCAGTATTTTGAAAAACTCTCGGTTTTTGTTTTTTCCTAGTTCTAGGTTTTGTGATGCTTCTGATAGTCTGTTGTTGATTTTGTTCGGCTTTTTTATATAACATATGGAAACCTACTTTCGTTTAAATATATTTGCTAAATAGTGGATTCGTTGCTGTCTTCGAGAAATGATCATCTTTCAAGTCTTCTTTTAAGCGATGAACTTTCTGCATTACTTCAAAAATTGCGAGCGCAAAAGGTAGTTGATCAAATTCTGCAAAAGCTAAATGATTTTCGATCCATTTGATGTGTCCGTCAGAATCTGTGATCAGATAATCGGCTGGATCGCTTTTATAGAAGGCGACATCTGAATACAGATCATTGATCAATTTCATTTTTTGATCCTGTGACTCATATTTTTCGGGATGTTTTGCTAGATCCTCCAATTTGTTGTTCATTAAATGAATCGCCTGTTCTCTGATTGATACTTGTTTTTTTGACATAATGATCACTTTTCCTCTCTTATTTTGCCCACGGTTTGCCTTCAATTTGGTAAAGTTTTCTGTATTTATTAACCCAAAAAATGTGATCATTGTTCGGCTCAAATTCGGATCTGAATGTTTCGAGTAAATATTCGATCAATTCTTTATCGGTACCATCGCCAAAAAGATGATTTACTTTGTAAAGTGCTGGAAATAATCCGCTATTTTGAATTAAATAATCAATCGTCTGGTTGAGTAGGCTGTTTCTTGAGTTCGGAGTTTGAAAACTGAAACTCTTTTTATCCAGTAAATCGATCATTTTTTTTGTTTCTGGTGTGGGGCGATTAACATCGCCCTTTTTTGACGGTTTGGTGTAATAAATACCATATTTATCTAGAATAGAACTAACGATGACGTCTTTCAGCTCTGTTTCAGATTGACATTTTTTAATCACATCAGTTAATTGGTGGGCATATTGCCCTTTATATTCTGCTTCAAACCTGACCCAGTCGTCTAATTCTTTGGCTTCTTCTCGTAAATGCCCCATATTTTTTTAAGCTCCTTGTTCAGCTTTTTTGTCATAAATCCTTAAAATGGCGTTGTTATTTTCTGATCTTTTTCCGACATATAGTGTTTGAGCATTAAAATCTTTGCTGACATCTCTAATAGATGATTGATTCTTTTTGAATTTTTGCTGTTTTTTGACTTTAGACATGATTATATCGAAACTCCGTTCTGCCACTTTCTAAAGATCGATGGATTTTAGCAATATCGACATTTTCATTTTTAAAGTCGACAGCCATATCTATTCTAGATAGTCTGAATGAGTATTCATCATCAGAAATCATCTGGAAAAACGTATGCAGATGAATCTTTTCATTGAAAATGGTCTCATAGTTTTTTCGATATTCTGCCCATGCATACGCTGAAAAGTAAATTGAAATCCCCATTTTGATGTATGTCGGATGATAAGCGATTCTGAAATAGAATGGAGAATTTTGCAATTCATATCCAAAGATGTAGCTTTTCAGAATACCTCCATCAGACTCAGCAATTGGATAGTTCGGGAAAACTGTCAATAGCTTTGATTTGATCAAAAACGTATTGATCAGATTATCAGCAATATGTTCATCCCATTCTTCAAATTCAAAATTTAAATCGGTCGGTTGTAAAATGATTGTGAATTGATCAATGTCTGGCGTTACTGACATGGCTGTCATCCTTTCAAAAACGTTGAACAACGTTTTTATTGATTGTTTTTCGGTTAAAACGTTGCTGTAGCAACGTTTTTGGCGTATGGAACATCGGTTTTTCTTGTGGGTGGAACTCCCCTTATTAGAAGTAGGGGAGTTCAAGAGCAGAGAACTGGCGGGCTACGCCCGCTAGGCAATCTGATCGGGCTACGCCCGATCAGACCACTTCGTTTTGCCCTGATCAGTTCTACAGCTCAGAGTTCAGAGCTTGCTGATCAGAGCTGTTCTTCTGCCACAACAGAGCTGGATCATTCGATCCGCCATCAAAAGCATCAATAAACTTCAAATAAGGAAAACTGAACAATTTAGGCTTTGACATGGTGTCATCCAAATAGACCCCTTGACCTTTCCCGAATCTAAAAATTGGCACATCCGAACTTGACTCGAATGCTGTCGAATAAGTTGTCGTTGTCGCGTTTCCCAAAACAATCTTCAACAATAAATTTGAGCGAATTGCTGTCGGTAGCGTTGTCGCATCAGACTTTTGCATAATTAAGAGTAAGAAAACGCCTGCACCTGCGCCACGTTGAACAACAGCTGTCAGATGTCCTAAGACCTGTTTCTTTTCTTTTGACTCAAGTACGTTGATAAAAGATGAAAACTCGTCAAATACTAGAAAAATAGGCTCTAACTTCACGTCTCTATAATCGCCAGTCATTCGAGTTGCTGTCGCTTTTTCCATTTCTTTTTCACGTTCAATTAAACGTTGATAAACCTGTTCAATTAATTTAATTAATTCTTCTGTTGTTACTGCTGTTTTTTTAGGATCGACCCAATTACCGATTTTTCGAAGCTGATCATTTTTCGGATCTGCAAAATACAAATGATAAGTAGTTGATTTATTGATCATTTGTAACAATAAGCCTATTAAACCGTACGTTTTCCCCGTTCTAGTTGCTCCCACGAGTAAAATATGCTTCAAATCAGCGGATAAACGTCCATCAAATCGAATCTGATATTGATTTGTAGTTTGATTCGACCAATCGAGAAAGCTAGACAACTCGGTAAAAACATCTTGATTTTGTGAGTCTGTCGCATAAAAATCGAAAATGAACCAATCGCCATCATCCGATTGATAAACAGTTTCAACTTTGAAACCTTTCAAAGCAGGGGTAAACGTTGCTTTTTCCAATTTCTCGTGAAATTCGACTGAATCACGAATGATCAATCGACCAGTATTCAATTGTTTATCATCAAATTTGATTTTGATTTTAGGAAGTCGAACTACTTTTTCAGTTACGTTTTGGTCATCTGAATAGCTAGCCAAAATCAATTCTTTTCGGATTTTCAAGATCAGAAAGTATGATTTGATTGATTCTTTTCCCTTCCAAATCCGATTTCGAATTGACCAGATTGTTGAAAAAATCAATAAAGAAAGTAGCAACAGAACTACAGACATTTGAATAGCTAACGTTGGATCAAATTGATAATCTAAATTTAAATCGGTCAAAAGATTATTGAAAATTGGTGTAGCCACTTTTAAAATAATTACGACCGTCAAAGTTAAAGCGATCCAAATAGAAAAATAAATTCCATTTAACTTTCTTTGCGTCATTCTCAAAATCTTTTCCACCTTTCTAAAAAAATCTGTGAAGTAGAGAATAAATCATCCCTACTTCACAAAATATTTTTATTGTTTTGGTTGTTTTGGTTGTTTCGGCATCACAGTTAGATCAGAAAAAAGAATGGAAACTTGTTCCCCAAAACTATTTTCATAGCCAACCGCTTTTTCGAGTTTGTCCAATTCAATTTTTACTGGCGTGCCTTTCGGAGCTTCAAAGTTAGTATTACTAACTTTGATGTCAAATTGTTCATACGCCAAATTTGCAATTTTCTTACCCTTTTTTGTTTCGCCATAATCCTCGGTGTCTTTTGTGCACATCACCGTTACATTTTTACCGATAATGTTTTCTGTTTTTTTTCCGTCAACATAATCAAACGCATCTCGAACACCGACGACAATATAACTTTTTGTGTTTGGATCGAACAATCGATCTGTGTCTACTACTCTACTTACAAATAAATACTGATTTGGAATTCTTGCCATTTTCTTTTTCCTTCTTTCATGATTTTTGTATTTTTGTATAGAATTCACAAGGCGCCTTGTTTCTTCTACCTGTGTACATATTAACATCTAAAAAGAGTAAATACATCAATTTCAAGTCAAATATGACTGTTTTTACAGTATTTAACCTTTCGCAATCCTTGTGTACATAGAACGTTTGTGATATGATCAGTTTACAAAATGAATAAAGGAATGATAGAAATGGAAAAAATGAACATAAGACAAATTTTAGACCGTTTAAATGAAGAAGTTGGATACAAGGGACTAGATAACACTGGAAAAAATACTGAAGATCGGGATGATGTAGTCAGCAGGCAAGCTTTTAATAATTGGATCAGAGAGTACAAAAAAATAACAGACGGATCTGGAAGAAATGAGATTAAACCAATAAAAGTTAATCAATTCGAAACACTGTATTTCAAAGCAGACGTTGAACGAATCATTAAAATCTATAGATCCAATCTAAAAAAAGCCTTCAAAATGAAAACAGTCGAATTACCCAACAAAACGATCTTTCTAAATGGAAAAGAAATCACACTCGATCAAAAAAGAAAACGAATTGCAAAAACACTATTAAATCATGATCCAATGGCTAAAATGACAGAAGAAGAAGTTGAGCAATTTATTGAAAATCGAAAAAAAGAAATTATTGAATCACTATTAAATATGAAAGAAGTCGAGTATTATGCAGTTCAATCGATAATTGACGGAAGTCAAATAAAACAAGCAGATCTATTTGAAAATTGCGTTAAAAAAAGCACCAGCTGATTGAATTAATCAGTAGGTGCTTTTTGCTGTATGTAGGATCATTTTTTTCTTTTTGCGATGACGAAACGATGACGAGTTTAAAATTTTTATGGTAAATTATAGATAATTGAATATCGTAAAACGTTGATTTGACAATATTCAAGTCAGTTATAGTGCTATATATTTTCTACCTATCCCCTCGACAAGGTAGGGGTCGCTGGTTCGAGCCCAGTAGGGACCATACATTAGAGAGTGGGGCAAGTTAGAGTGCCTTCACTGATAAAAAAACCGTAATTATCAGTATTTTCTGATAATTACGGTTTTTTTGTTGTTAAGCCAAATATGTTGTTAGATTTCCTTCAGTAAATAATAAAGAAAGGACGCCTATAAAACGGAATTAATTGTCCCACAGAAATACCCTTTGAATGTTACACTTTGCTGCCATAAAAATCGTAGCACAGCTGCATGAGTTTTATATATTTACAGCTTGTTCAGATCACAATGGATAGTGGGGGCGAACCATATTCAACCCTTCAAGAATTTATTGATCACTCAATTATTGAAGAAAGAGTAGAAGACAAGTATCTTTCACAAGATGAAATGGTAGGAGCGGTAGTCGCTGACTTAGAAACTATAGCTGATTCACTAAAAGAAGGTGCAAAATTAACAGATGAACATGAAGACTTTCCATCAAATGATATGCTGATTGCAATGAAAGGAAGTGTTGATAAGCATATCTGGATGTTGAAAGCTTATTCAGGAAATGCAGCAGACGCATAAGCAAAAACTTAGAACTTTAGCAAATCGAGTACTAGAAATCGTCATTGATTTTTAGTGCTCGATTTTTGTAATAGGTTTTAAGCCCACCTAATATTTTATAAAAATTACCGAAAAGTTAAAATACTTGAAAATATATACCCCGGGGTGTATCATGTGAGTGGAATTAGAAAGGGTGATTTTAATAAAAATAAAAGGATTGATAGTCAGTTTTTTATTAGGAGGCACCATTGCTTTTAGTATGCCAAATCATAATACTGGAATAGCATAAAACGAATCCTCATAACCCTGCAGGAGTGTATTTCAATGATGAAGCAATGAATCAAAGACATAGCAAAAGACTATATAGAGATGATTGGCATGAAGAACATTACAATGGATGTAATTGATAGAAAAAAGCTTATTGTATTGCAATAACTTTTGAAAGGGAGGGAATGTAAATGGACTTTAAATATGAAGTTAAAACAAATAAATCATTTCAGACAGCTATTGAGGATATTACCGACAGCCTAAAAGAAAGAGAGTTTGGTGTATTATATCAAGTGAATTTCAAAGAGAAGATTAAATCTAAAGGTCTGGAATTTTCTTCAGATTTTGAGGTATTAGAAGTATGTAACCCAGGACAAGCAAAAGAAGTGTTGGAAAAACATACTGAAGCAGGTTATTTTTTACCTTGCAAAGTAGTGGTTTACGAAAAGAGAGACGAAGTATATATTGGATTATTGAAACCCACAATATTAATCGGCTTGATTGAAGATGATGGTTTGAAAACAATTGCTGAAGAAGTAGAAAATACGTTGAAAGAAGCGATTCAAGCAGCTGTTTAAAAGGGGGAAATCGTTTTATGTATCATTGGTATGGCATGGGAGGACATTGGTGGAGTTGGCTGGGCTGGCTTGCATTGCTGATTATTGTCGTTTTGATTGTGTATATTATTGTAAAAACATTGAATTCTCGCTCAGAGTTTTCTTCAAAAAAAGAAAACTCGACCACAGAAGCGTTAAAAATATTGAATGAACGATACGCACGTGATGAAATTTCAGAAGAGGAGTACTTGCATCGTAAAGAGACCTTAACAGAAGACCGTACCCGATAGAACGGGGTGAACTCAAGTGGTAAACAAGTTTGGTTCGTGGTATAGTTAATGTACATTAAGAGCACCTCTTTCTAGTGTATTTGTGGTTATTTACATTACAGCAAAGAGCGTGCTCTTATTCTTTTTTCATGAACTCAAAAAAAGCGGGAACTCCAGAATTTTAAATCTGTGAGTTTCCGCTTTTATCATTTTAGGGACGGACTATTGTCCCAGCCCCATGTCAACTGAGTAAAATGAAACACATGAAAGGCTAAAAATATATTACTACTAATTGCGGAAGAAACCAAATTCTGAGCAAACCTTTGAACTACCAGACGCTATTGGAAGTCTTTTTGAGTTACATGAATGAGTGGGATTTGCCTAACTTAATTTGATAAATGAAATCATTAATAGATACCCTTCTGAGTGTGTCGGAAATTTTATACAATAAATAGAAAATACAGTCTTATAGGTAGCTCAAGGTAGAATTGATGAAAGTTTTCTTGAGGATTTACTTGTGTTCATCATAAAGGATTTACCTTACCCAGACGAAATTCGAATTAAACTATATAATAATTTGCAGTAAAAGTATTACATAGTTAATTAAGTTAAGGTTTTTGTAGTAGTAGAGCCCTCTTAAAAAGAAAAAAAGGAAGGTGGTTAAGTTAAACTTTACAAAAGAGCTACTCAATATAGAATATCTTTATATCCGAAACACTCTTATAGTTTTAGTTGCATGCTTTTCATGCATCCGTTTTTAATTGTAGTTTATATCTGTTTTACGCTTTTTATATTTTCTTCTATAAATAATAATACCTATGATTATTGAATTCATTAAAAGCACTCAAAGTCCCTACTTCTATACCAGTAGGGGACCCTACTATATAACAGTTGAAGCTTTGCAAGCGTTGGTTTAAAGCGCTTGTTAGGCTTTTTTTGTTTTTTTCGTGATTGTATAGACGATAAAAGATAATACAGAAAAGGAATATAAATCGGTTTAGCTTTAAAGTCTTTTATTATAGTCTGAATCTTAGTCTGTGATGAAAGAGTTTTTACCACTACGAACCGGAATTCAGTAATATTTTAATGAGAAGCATTTATGTTAGTAGCAAATTTTTAATTCACCATCCAAAGTCTTTCAGGCATTCTTTAGCATCTTCTTGTGATGACTGCAATTTAATGCCATATTGCTGGATTTTATCAGTTGCTAACCGTAAGTCGCGAAACTGATCGGCGTATCGTTCTTTATCGGCAAGGATAAATTGTCTAATACGTTCATTATCAAATCCAAGTTCTTTTGCAATAAAATTGGCGAATTCATAGGTAGATAAGTTATTATTGCTGGAAAAATGATAGGTTCCTTTTGGTAAGCCGAGAATTTTATCAAATTGCTGTGCAAAATTTTTAGCGTAAGTCATTCCGCGCATCTCATTAACTGTAAATTTAGTAGGTTTTTGATAAAACATTGCGTTCATTACATTTTTGATTATATTAGGACTTGAGGTTAACTCTGGAAAGGAAAGTCCCATCATCCAAGATAAGCGTAGGGTAACAAAATCCAATTCATGAATATTTAAGTATTCTTCCACTGCTAATTTCTGATTTCCATATACAGAAGTACTTTTAGGGGAGGTTTCTTCTGTGTAGGGTCCTGTTTTTTTCTTGTCGTTAAATACCTGTTCTGTGCTTAGAAAGATAAAGCGGGCCTTCTTTTTCTGACAAATTTTGGCAATTTGAATAGCGCTATCTGTGTTTACCTTTTTTGTTTCGTCTGGATGCATTTCACAATCGGTTGTTTGTGTTCTTGCGGCTGCATGAAGGACCGTGTCAAATTCAAGTTTTTCAAAAAATTGTTTAACTTCATCTGTATTTTCAAGGTCTAAGTCTTTTCGACTGATAGGAATAAACAAGAATTTCTCTTTGTTATATAACTGAATAAGTGAGGCTAGATAGCCTGTTGATCCAGTAACTGCGATTTTATACATTACTTATCCTCCTTTTAAATAGAAATTTCTCCATTTTCAGCTTCTTTTGTAAGTGATTTGATGATTTCGATACCAGAACTTGTTCCTATTCTGGTTGCGCCCAAAGTAATCATTTGTTTAAAGGTTTCAGCATCACGAATCCCTCCGGCGGCTTTTATCTGTACTGTCTCTTTAGTATGTTTTCTCATTAATTTGATATCTTCGAATGTAGCTCCGCTTGGGGCAAAACCGGTAGAAGTTTTTATAAAATCAGGCTCTACGGTGTTTGCAATAGTACATAGTTCAATTTTTTCTTCATCAGTTAGATAAGCATTCTCAAATATTACCTTCGAAATCACATTAGAGTTTCTGCATACCGTTACTATTTCTTCCATTTCTTGTTTTAAATAGCTCCAATTCTTGTTTTTTACTTCAGTAATGTTTATTACATAATCAATTTCATTGGCTCCATTTTTAATGGCATCTTCTGTCTCTGCTACTTTAGCTGCAATAGAGGTTTGACCTAATGGGAAACTGATTGCTGCCCCAGTGTGGATGTCGGTTCCTGTTAAAAACTTGCTACAGACTTTTGATTGTACTTGATTGATCGCTACCATTTTAAAGTGATAATTAATAGCTTCTTCGCAAAGATTATGCATGTCCTCTTTTGTAGCGAATGGTTTTAAGTTTGTATGGTCAATAAAACGTGCTAACTGATCAATGTTGTAAACTTCCATGTGATATCCTCCTATTATGTATTTACAAATTGAATAATACTCTGTCCGCACTTATTTGTCAAGGTGCTTGATTTAGCTATAATTTTATTGACATTTTAAAATTAATAGAGATAATATAAGTATATCTATGGTAAATGTAATTACATAATAAAATTATTAGCTAGAGCAAGAATTAACAGGAGGGAACTTTTTATGTTTATTTTAATACCAGAATCAAGAGAACGTGTTTGGGGGACGCCAAGATTACATGCATATTCAGGAGACCAAAATATTAATCAGATTGGGTCTGTGTATTCAGCAAGCGGTATTGAGGGGATTGATTGTAAGATAGTAGGCAGTTATCAATCACTTAATGAAATAATTCAGATAGATCCTGAGAGATTTGGGTTAAGAGAAGGGGATGTCTATCCATTAATCATATCTTTTACAGCATGTGATAAGAATTTGAGTATTCAAGTTCATCCAACCGATGAATATGCCCGTATTCATGAATCAATGCCTTATGGAAAAAGCGAAGCCTGGTATTTCATTACACCTCCAGAAGAAGGATGGATATATGCAGAGCAAACCAGCAAAGAAAAAGAGAGTATTTTAACTGCTGTAGATGACAAAAGGGTTTCTGATGTATTGCAAGAGTACCCAATTCAGCAGTATGATTTGGTCTATATCCCATCAGGAACAATTCACGCATTGACCAAAGGTGCATTGGTCTATGAAATCCAACAAGCTACCGATATTACTTATCGTTTTTATGACTATGATCGTCTAGATAAAGACGGTAAGAAACGCGAATTGCATGTAGAAAAAGCTATTGAGACTCTGAAGTTAGAACAAAAAGTGGAAAAAGATTCTTTCGATATCGGACAGACAGTTGAAAAACGCGAATTCACAATACAGCATTTTTCTGCTACTGATTTTCTATCTAATCCAGCTAAAATCGCTAGTGTTGCAACCATTTTATCTGGGGAGTTGTATATTGGGGACCAACCTTGTGCTATGGGACAAAGCATTGTCTTATTACCTGAGGAAAGTATTGAGATAACAGGGTGTGCTGAAGTGGTTTTAGCTACTCCACACATTTATTGGTAATCAGTTCCTATGCTATAATGGGAATATGATATAGAGGAGTAGATGAAGATGAATGTTCCATTGCATAAAAAAATACGTCAAGATATTTTAAATAAAATTCAGACGAATGAATATGCAGAAAATCAGTTGATTCCCACAGAACTTGAATTAGCAGATATCTATAGTGTGAGTAGACCAACTGTTAGGCAGGCAATCCAGTCTTTGGTAAATGAAGGATATCTAGAGAAAAGAAAAAAAAGAGGAACGATTGTTAAAAGACCGAAGATCCAGCAAGAATTTACACATGTGATTGAAAGTTACGATTCTGAAATGAGTCGTAAGGGTTTGGTTCCTGAAACAAGTATTCTCAAGTTTGGCATAGTACAAGCTAATGAAGAAGTTTCAAAAAATTTAGAAGTTCCGCTTGATTCAAAAGTATATAAACTGATTCGCTTGCGTTATGCAGAAAAAACTCCAGTTGTATTAGTTACGAGTTATATTCCTTATACTCTTTTCCCGAAATTAAGAGAGATCGATTTTTCCCAGGAAAAACTCTATCATGTTCTCGAAGAAATGGGACATCCTATCAAAACTGTGAGTCGCAAGCTTGAAATTATCAAAGCTGATGAAACAACAAGTGATTTATTAGATATTGATGCTGAGGAACCGGTCTTTTACTTTCATACTCAAGGTTTTTCTGAAAGTCATGTACCTATCGAATATTCGATTTCAAAATATCGCGGAGACCGTAACTCATTTATATTTGAATTGTCTCAATAATGAGTTATTTGCTTCTACGTAAAATATGTTTGAGCTATTAAACTTAAAAATTTATTTTAATCTAATTTTTAATTCATTATCATTTGGCAGCATTTATGTATTTTAAAGAACTTAAAGGAAAAGTTAATTAGGAAAGTTAGAATCATTTTTCTGAATGCACATTCTAAACAACTATTTATAGTGAGATGAAGGTAAATATATAGCTGATAAAAAGAGGCGCTCAGTTGAGTGCCTCTTTTTATCAGTTATTTCTTAAAAGTATTTAATGATAAGGAGCAAGTACTACAAACAATTTGTTTTTCTTTCTTAAGAGAAAAAGCGCATTCACCTATAGATATAAGAGATTCAACTTAATTATTAAAAATAAATGAGTTTAAAAATATAAATTTTCCGAATTATATTGACTGTAAATTAATCTTATTCTAATATATGTAACATACTACATAAATAAACGAATAAAAGATGATGGAATGATTTTTTAATTTAAAGGAGGAAAGCAGATGACTACTGAATACAATGTCAAATTTTATACTAATAGAAGAGGACAACAGGGTAATTTGCTTGCTGATATTTTCTTATTAATTATTCCGTAGCTTGGGTTCTATTCGTAAAAGATAGAGTCCTATTTCTGCAAATAAGAAAGAGGGCTCGGGGTCAAGCTACTAGATGCCAGCTCACTGTACAAAGTGGACTGGCTCTTTTATTTTATTTTGTTTAGACGGAAACCTCTATCTATAGTTCTTTAGGTAAGATGAAAAGTAGATAGAAATACGTTGATTGTTGTTTATTATATTAAAGAAAAAAGGAGAAAATATTATGAAAAAGAGAACGTGGTTTGTAGGGATAACAGCTTCTGCTGCTTTGCTGATGGCAGCGTGTGAGGCAGAGTCAGGTGAAGAAGGTTCTTCTGGAGAAACAGATTCGATAAATATTGCAGGGATTTTTGAACAATCAGGTCCAGTAGCGGCTTATGGAACTTCTGAGTTAAATGGTGTCCAGCTGGCAGTGGAGGAAATCAATGAAGCTGGTGGAGTCAATGGATTAGAGTTTGACTTAACCGATTATGATACACAATCTGAAGAAACAGAAGCGGCACAATTAGCTACTCGTGCAGCATCTGAGGGCGCACACGTTCTCGTAGGGCCGGCTACTTCAGGTGCTGCGATGGCTGCCGCACCTAGTGCTACGGCGGCTAGCGTACCGCTGGTTTCACCTTCAGCAACAGCTGATCAAGTTACTGTGGGAGAAGATGGAGAAGTAACACCTTTTGTGTTCCGTACCTCTTTCAAAGATTCATTCCAAGGTGTCGCACTGGCAAACTTTGCAGCAAATGAATTGGGTGCAGAAACCGCAGTTATTCTGGGTGATAATTCGAGTGACTATGGAGTTGGGCTAGCAGAAGCTTTCACTGGAGAATTTAGTGGAGAAATTGTTGCTACAGAAAACTTTACAGCAGGAGACACTGATTTTAGTGCTGTACTTACAAGCTTAACTAATCAGGATTTCGATGTGCTTTTCATTCCTGGTTACTATGAAGAAGCTGGATTGATCATTAGACAAGCAAGAGAAATGGGAATCGATCAACCGATTCTTGGACCAGATGGATTCGGGAATGCTCAATTAGTTGAATTGGCAGGAGCAGAAAATGTAACGGATGTTTATTATTCTGCACACTACACTTCAGAAGGAGATAATCCTGATGTGGCTGATTTTATATCAGCATTTGAAGAAAAATATGGTTCAGAACCAGATATGTTTGCTGCCTTGGCTTATGACACAGTATATCTTATAGCTGACGCAGTAGAAGATCTAGATGAAGTCACACCTGAAGGAATTCGTGATGCATTGCGTGAAGTAGAAGACTTTGAAGGTGTAACGGGAACATTTTCATTTGATGATTTCCACAATCCTGTTAAATCAGCAATCGTTGTTGAGTTAGACAATGGAGAAGAAGTGAATTTCACAGAAGTACAACCTGAATAAGTTTAAGAACAGAAGTAAAAGGGTCGTGGTTGGAACCTTAGGCCCTTTTATTTTGATGCAAATGAACAAGGAAGGAAGAACATAATGTCCAGTTTTATGCAGCAAGTCATCAATGGTTTATCCCTAGGAAGTATTTATGCTTTGATTGCACTAGGATATACAATGGTTTATGGAATTATTAAATTAATTAATTTTGCTCATGGTGAGATCTTTATGATAGGAGCGTTTGTAGGATATGCAACAATCCAGTTTTTAAATGTAGGATTAATTCCTGCACTGCTTGTCGCAATGACAGCAAGTGCACTCCTTGGTGTAATCATTGAACGAGTGGCGTATAGACCGCTAAGAAAATCTTCAAGAATCACGGCTTTGATCACGGCGATTGGGGTATCTTATCTGATTCAAAACGGCATGATCCAATGGGTCGGCCCGAATGTTCGGTCTTTTCCTCAAGTGCTGACGAATACTCGTTATGATCTGGGTTTCTTTTCGATCAGCCGTATACAGCTGATTATTTTTGGAACATCTATCATTTTAATGATCGCCTTACAGCTGATTGTGCATCAAACGAAGATGGGAAAAGCAATGCGTGCAGTCAGTATGGATCCTGAAGCAGCACAACTCATGGGGATTAATGTGAATCATGTTATTTCTTTTACCTTTATGTTAGGTTCAGCGCTAGCAGGAGCCGGAGGAGTCCTGGTTGGGTTGTTTTATAATACGATTAATCCAACGATGGGTTTTCTGCCAGGTTTGAAAGCATTTATCGCTGCTGTTTTAGGTGGTATAGGTATCATACCTGGAGCAATGCTTGGAGGGATTTTGATTGGCTTGACTGAAACAATGGTAGTGGCTTATGGGAACTCATTACTTAGAGATGCTGTTGTATTTGTCATACTGATCCTGATTCTGCTGGTTCGTCCATCAGGTATTTTAGGGAAAACAACCAAAGAGAAAGTGTAGGAGATTTATATGTCGAAACGAATGAAATCAATCCTCGTATGGGTTGTTATTGCGTTAATTGGGTTTGCTATTATTCAGGTCGCTATTTTAACAGGTTGGATCACGAGATATTATGAAATGACTTTAATGTTGATTTTAATCAATATCATGCTGGCAGTAGGATTAAATCTCATAGTAGGGATTTCTGGACAATTGTCTTTAGGCCACGCAGGATTTATGGCGTTAGGAGCATATACTACGGGTATTATTACCCGTATGATGCCAAACTTAGGAGGGTTTGCTTTAGGTATATTAGGCGGCGTGTTCTTATCTGGGATCGTTGCTTATGTAGTCGGTATACCGACTCTGCGGTTGAAAGGAGATTATCTAGCCATTGCCACTCTTGGTGTTGGAGAGATTATTAGAATTGCTATTTTAAACTTAGATATCACAAATGGAGCACGCGGATTAAGCGGTATTCCAAAGCTGGCAACTTGGTATTATGCTTATATTGTGGTGGTATTGATTATTTTGGTCGCTGCTAATTATGTGAACAGCTCTCCCGGCAGAGCAACGATTTCTATAAGAGAAGACGAAATCGCAGCTGAGTCTTTGGGAATCAATATTCAGAAATATAAAATGATTGCTTTTTTGATAGGTACGATGACCGCCTCCGTTGCGGGCTCTTTCCACGCTACTTATTATCAACTAATCGTACCGAGCCAATTTGATTTTGTAAGGTCCATTGATATATTGATCATGGTTGTTCTAGGGGGTATGGGCAGCTTAACAGGAAGTATCTTTGCAGCTGTTTTCTTAGGTCTATTGAATCATTTCTTAGCAGATTATGGTTCGCTTCGAGTAATATTATATGCTATAGCATTGATTTTGGTGATGCTCTTTAAACCTTCTGGATTATTTGGAAGAAGAGAAATCAAAGCTTCTAAGTTATTCAACTGGAAGAAAAAGGGGGTCTCTCAGTCATGAGTATACTATCGGTCGAGAAACTGACGAAACAATTTGGAGGATTAACAGCAGTTTCAGATATCAATCTATCCATTCAAAAAAATGAATTGGTTGGTCTGATCGGACCTAACGGAGCAGGTAAAACAACTTTCTTCAATTTACTGACAGGCGTATATAAGCCTACAAAAGGAAAAATCAGTTTGAATGTTGGGAAAGAACCGATTTCACTAATTGATAAGCGAACAGATCAAATCGCTTCGTTAGGTATTGCCCGTACATTTCAGAATATTCGCTTGTTCAAGCAGTTAACGGTGATGGATAATGTATTGATCGGCATGCATCAAAAGAATAATGTAGGAACTATCCGAAGTATTCTGCGGGTACCCTCTTTCTTTAAGATGGAAGATAAATTGAAAAAGGAAGCTTTAGAGCTGCTCGCTATTTTTAATTTAGAAGACAGTGCAGATGTATTAGCTGAAAATTTATCTTACGGGCAGCAAAGAAGACTGGAAATTGTCCGTGCCTTAGCTACAGAACCTTCTCTGCTTTTCTTGGATGAGCCGGCTGCCGGAATGAATCCGCAAGAAAGTGTGGAACTGACGAAACTAATCAGAAAAATCCAACAAGAATTTGACTTAACGGTCATTTTGATTGAACATGACATGTCTGTAGTAATGAATGTATGCGAACGAATCTATGTACTGGAATACGGACGTTTATTGGCTGAAGGGACACCTGAAGCTATTCGCTCCAATCCTGATGTACTCCGAGCGTATTTAGGGGAGGAAGAGTAGATGTTAGATGTGAAAGAATTGACAGTGCATTATGGAGCCATTGAAGCAATTCATAACATTTCTTTTTCAGTAGAAGAAGGTGAGATCGTTTCTTTGATTGGGGCTAATGGAGCAGGGAAAACGACTATATTAAAAACCATTTCCGGATTGATCCAACCAACCAGCGGACAGGTGAGTTATTATGACAAAGCCATTGAAAAGGAATCCGCAAAACAAATCGTAAAAGAAGGAATCTCTCATGTACCGGAAGGCAGACATGTCTTTGGGGGAATGAGTGTACTTGAAAATCTTGAAATGGGCGCTTTCTTACGGAAAGATAAAGAAGGAATCAAGCGGGATCTGAAACGGATTTATGAGTATTTTCCGATTCTTGAAGAAAGAAGAAAACAGGATGCAGCTACTTTATCCGGCGGAGAACAACAAATGCTGGCAATGGGACGAGCATTGATGTCTCGACCAAAACTGTTACTTTTGGATGAACCTTCAATGGGGCTGGCGCCTATATTTATTCAGGGCATTTTTGATATTATTAAAGAAATCAACAAAGAAGACACAACGGTTCTGCTGATTGAGCAAAATGCTAAAATTGCGCTGCAAATTGCAGACCGAGGATATGTTCTGGAATCAGGAGAAGTAGTCCAGACCGGAACAGGAAAAGAGTTACTAGCAAGTGATGCTGTTCAAAAAGCATATCTGGGAGGCTAGCATCAAAACCGAAAATCCTAAAAGTGTTTATAAAAATAATTCATGTATCCTTTCAAAAATCATAATTAAGTTTAAAAGCAGAAATCCACTGAACAGGATTTCTGCTTTTTATCGTAAAGTATACTTTTACAATTCATGAATCTCGGCCATGTAACTCGAAGTAAAGCTTTTTAAAAATATAGCTAATTACTCTCAGAAGGTGTGAAGTCCACTGAGAAGCTTTCGACCCCTTCTTCTTTCACGTATTCATCAATTTGGTGCAGATCAGCATGCATATCAGAAGAACGTACTTTAAAGTATTCTGTACCATTTTGGTCTTTGATGATCGTGTCGCTTAAACGGGTATACTTTTGGCTGAATCCATACGCCGTAACGATGTAAGTATCTTCCACTAATTCAATTTTTAAATCGCTATAATTCGTTACCCCGTTTTCAAGACCGCGCTCTAACCATTTTTCTTTTTCAATTTCTAGTATTTTAGGGTTATTCGATTCTGCGGATGTGATTCTGGTATTATACTGGTTGAAGATAGCGATGCTGTTTTGATCAAAGGACAAAATAGACTGTTCGATATCTTGTGATGAAGTAAAGTTCAGTTGCCAGGTTGTATTGAACAAATCGGCCTGACTCAGTCCGGATTCATTCGTCATTTGGCTACGATAATGTTGAACAGCGAAATAAATGCCTAGACAACTGACTAAAACTAGCATTAGACTAAGAAGAATATTCATTAATTTTCTTCTCTCGCTTTTCTTTACCTTTTGCGAAATATCTTCTAATAAAGTAGAATCTTCTTTTAGCAGTTCATCTAATGGTACAGTATAAAACTCACTAATATGGACTAGAATCTCCAAATCTGGATAGGTCCTGCCTACCTCCCAGCTAGAAATTGTTTGTCTGGAGACATGAAGAATATCTGCCAGTTCTTTCTGTGATAAATTAGCTGCCTGCCTTTTTTCTTTTAAACGTTCCCCGATTTTCATATGCTTCCGCCTTCCTTATAATCATTATATTCGATATAAGAAAGAAATAGCTAGATTGGAATTGTGGAATTTCTTGAAAAAGTTGATTTGATAGGTTGCTACAGTTTGTTGCACAAGAATTGTAGGGTTACTTAAGTCAATAATGTAAAGGTTGTATAGTTTGATTTTCAAAATTGAAACTAATGATTAAATAAAATTATCTTCATAAGTATGTTTCTGGAAACATTTATAAAGAGTGTTGTTTAGATTGATTTACATATTTTTAGCTATGAGCTACTTTTAAAGAGTATCTGTGATATATTATGAAAAGAAGAGTAGGGCGGAGCGCGGTTTGAAAAGGAGTAAAAGAATGTTTTCAATTATGATTATAGAAGATGATGAAACAATTGCTCAATCATTAAAAAATGAAGCAGAACAGTGGGGATATTCTGCCTACGTCAGTGAAGACTTTAGCCGTATTACTGAAATAGTTGTTGAAAAAAGTCCTCAGCTCATCTTAATGGATATCCAGTTACCGACGTATAATGGCTATTACTGGTGCCAGGAAATTCGTAAGTTTTCTGAGGTGCCGATTATTTTTGTTTCTTCTAGAACGGACAATATGGATATCGTGATGGCTATACAAATGGGTGCTGATGATTATATCCAAAAACCATTTAGTCTTTCTATAGTTATGGCGAAAATTCAGGCAATTTTGAGAAGAACATATGATTTTAATGATACACAGGATTTTTTAGCTGTGAATGAAGTTCTGCTTAAACCTAGTACATCTACTATGATCTATAAAGAACAAGAAATTGAGCTGACACGAACAGAACTGAAAATCATGGAAATTTTATTTAGAAAAAAAGGAAATTATGTAACTCGAGAAATAATCATGACAAGTTTATGGGAAAACGAATCATTTATCGATGAGAACACATTAGCCGTTAATATTGCCAGACTAAGAAAGAAGCTGAAAAGTTTAGGACAAGATCAATTTATTACTACAAAAAAAGGGGTGGGATACGCTGTTGGACGACATGAATGAACAGAATTTATCTTTAAAATTAAGATTAAAAAACTTTTTTATATTAATGTTACCACAATTTTTGCTGATTTTTTTTCTTCTTGTAATATTTGGATTATTATTCTTTTTGTCTCGTACACCATTATCTTTGTACTGGTATGGAGTTCAACTTTCTCTGTTTTTTCTTTTAATATCAGTTGTTTTTCAGTGGCTGCGGTATTCTAGAAAAATCCAAAGGGCTGAATCTTTTCATAAACTTGGTTTAGAGGTAGATAAAAGCAAATTAGATCGAGCTGATATAGCTGAAAAAATCTATCAGAAACAGTATAGGAAATTAACAGAAGAGTACCTTGACTATAAGCAACGGGAAACTGAAAAAAGCAAAGAACAAATGGAATATTTTTCTCTCTGGTTGCACCAAATCAAGACACCAATAGCCGCAATCAGCTTACTTGTACAACAAAATAAAGAGGCGACAGCGCAAAAGCAGATGGAACAAGAAATACTAAGACTAGATGATTATACACATATGGCTTTAAATTATCTGAAACTTGAAGATGTTGGAAAAGAATTAGATTTAGAGTGGGTATCGATTGATGAAATCATCAAAGAAACATTAAAAAAATACTCGATTTTATTTATTTATAATAACCTAGATAATTCATACTTTTGCTTGAATCGTGGAAACACTGCCTAATGGCAGGCACTATGATACTTTTATTGTTTCACCTGTTAAGTGATGAAAAAAGAACTCCATTCTGATATAGTAAAGGTGTCGAAACCAACCATAAGAAAAGGAGTTCTTCTAATGACTAGCTTACACAAAAAACAGATTAAATTCAATTCTAACATTACCATTTCGCATACAGGTGGACGCTTATCTAGTGATTCCGGTTTGGTCTTAGTTAAAGAACTAATGAATACCTTTGGTTTCTCTGATTTAGCTAAACGACTACTTCACTTAAAAGAAAATCGTGCTTACTTCATACATGATAATC
>NZ_FOSJ01000034.1 GCF_900114235.1 Marinilactibacillus piezotolerans
TATCTATGTAAATATAGCTGAAAAAATATACACAACAAGGAGACTGAAAGAACATGACTACTACTCACAAGAGTTTGATCCGATTCCAGAGCAAAAAAAAGAAAGACGCCAGTATATTCCCCCACAATCTCACCCGTGGAAACTAGAATCTTTCAAAAGATATCTTCGCAGTGTCGGAAAAACACTCGAAGAGTACGAAGCTGAACAAACAGCTTAGGACTAATTTTAACAAATTCGGTCACATTAATGCAAGCTTTTGCGAAGTAAAAGCTTGCATTAATGTGAGCCTTGGTTTTAGGACATTTTAACTTTCGCTTGACACTTTCGATAAGAAAAAGTCTTTTAAAATAATTAAAAGTAGTTAAATCAAGACTTACTTCATAAAAAAATAGATTCATACTTTAATACGGGCAAAGCAGTTCTTTACAAGTTCTAGGTATGCTAAAATAAATAATGATAGATATTTGCAGAAAGGAAGACGGTTAGTGGTAACGAAAAGACAAGAAACATTTAGGCTAGAAGTAAAACCAAAAGCACCAGAAGAGTCTCAAGTGATATGGAAACAGTACCGTTTTACAGTATTGACACCTGCAATGATCAGAGTGGAATATGATCCAAATGCAACGTTTGAAGATTCTGCAACACAGACGATTTTAAATCGAGATTTTGAGACTCCTGAATATAAGTTGAAAGAGACAGATGAATTTATTGAAATCATTACTACGCATGTTCATCTGAACTTCCATAAAGAATTAGGAGGATTCACGAAAAATAATTTAAATATTGAAGCGCTAGGGAATTATAGTTTATATCATAACACTTGGTATTTTGGGGATAAGCCCGATACACTTAAAGGTACGGCTCGCACACTGGATTTTTCAGATGGAGCAATTGATTTAGAAGAAGGGTTGATGAGTAAGAACGGCTTTTCAATCATTGATGATAGCCATTCAATGAAGCTGCTGAATAATGGATGGGTAGATAAACGAGAATCCAATATCGTTGATATTTATTTCCTGGGATATGGTAGAGACTATTTAGGTACATTAAGAGATTATCATCACCTTACAGGTAAGACACCTAAATTACCTAGATACGCTTTAGGGAACTGGTGGAGCAGATATTATCCGTATTCAGAAAATGGCTATAAAAAGCTGATCAGAAAATTTGGAGAGAAGCAAATACCATTTTCAGTAGCAGTATTAGATATGGATTGGCACGTGACGGAAGTTCCGTCAGAATACGGATCTGGATGGACAGGATATACATGGAATAATGAATTATTTCCTGATCCAGAAGAATTTTTGGGATGGTTGCATGATCAAGGTCTTAAAACGACACTGAACCTACATCCGGCTAACGGCGTACAGCCTTTTGAAGAAATGTATGAACCAATGGCAAAAGAATTAGATGTTGATACAGAAAACGGAGAGCCGATTAACTTTGATATTGCTGATCCTGAATTCTTGAATGCTTACTTTGAATATTTACATCATCCCCATGAGGAAATTGGAGTAGATTTCTGGTGGATTGACTGGCAGCAAGGCAGTGTTACCAAAGTAGAAGGACTGGACCCATTGTGGATGCTGAACCATTATCATTATCTGGATTTAGGTAGAGGTGAAAACAGATCACTAATTTTTTCTAGGTATGCGGGGTTAGGGTCACACCGCTATCCAATCGGATTTTCTGGGGATACTGCTTCGACTTGGGATGCTTTGAATTTTCAACCTTATTTCACATCAACTGCCTCAAATGTAGGGTATAATTGGTGGAGTCATGATATCGGTGGTCATATTGGTGGAGTGAAAGACAGTGAATTATTCATACGTTGGGTACAATTCGGAGTCTTTTCTCCGATTAATCGACTGCATAGTCAAGACGGAGAATTCAGTGGTAAAGAACCTTGGCGTTATGGGCTGAAAGCCGAAAGAATCGTGACTCAGTTCATGCAGTTGCGGCACAAGCTGATTCCTTATTTATATACAATGAATGTACTAACGCATACCGACAACTTTCCGTTGATTCGTCCTATGTATTATCACCATCCTAGAGAAGATGAAGCATATGAAGTACCAAATCAGTATTTCTTTGGGACGCAGTTGTTAGTTGCACCAATTACAACGCCGCTTAGAGGAGATTTACGTCTTGCACAAGTCAAAACATGGCTTCCAGAAGGTATGTGGATTGATTTCTTTAATGGGCGAATGTATGAAGGTGGCAGGGTACTAGATGTCTACCGCCCGATTTCGACAATGCCGGTTTTTGCGAAAGCAGGTGGAATCGTCCCTATGGATCAATCTTTTGGAAATAGCGTAGACAACCCTGAAAAAATGGATGTACGTATTTTTGCTGGAGCTGATGGCAGCTTTACAATGTATGAGGACGATGGTCTGGGAAAAAATGATGAACATGCTACGACTAAGTTTTCATTGAAATGGCACGAAGAAGATACAGACTGGTCTTACTTCCAGATTCAAGAACCGGTAGGAGACTGGGAATGCCTGCCGGAAAAAAGACGGTACACTTTGACATTTGTTGGATTTTCATATGATGATGTACCAGAAGTCTATGTAAAAGATAAATTAGTAGATGTCAAATTAACTAAAAGAGGCAAATTTACAACTGTAGAAATCCCTGAACAAGAAATTGATTCCTGGTACTTTGTACGATTTAGAGGTGTATCAGCTAAGAAAAATGATATGTATGGAGAAATCTTTAGATTCTTAGATCGTGCACAGCTATCGACTAGCTTGAAAGAAAAAATTTATGCAACCGTTCGTAAGAGTCGTAATAGTGCAAGAGTCATTAGTGGTTTGCTTGCTTTAGATATTGATCCCGATTTACTTGAAGCACTGAGCGAGCTGATCTGGGCAAATCCTGATGATGTAGATTAAGAGGATAGTCACAAAATGATAAGGAGCTAGAGTGAAATCTAGTTCCTTTTGTTTCTTATGAGAATTAAGGATAAGAGAATAGAATGATTTTTTAGGAATGTTTTATAAATTTATCTGCATATTATGAGACGTTTGGCGATCCAAGATGATACAGTAGTAAAAATCCTTTTATAGAAAGTGAGTTTATCTATGAAAAAAGTTGTGTTTTTTGATATTGATGGAACACTAGTCTCAAGACAGAATTATATTCCAGAATCTGCTAAAAGAGCTATCAAAGAACTTAAAAAACAAGATATTTTACCTGTTATTTCTACAGGGCGTGCTACTGTACTGCTGGAAGAAGTTAGAAATGAATTAGAGATAGACAGCTATATTGCAATGAATGGACAATATATTGTACTTGAAGGCGAACCGATTTATACTAATCCTATTTCAGAGGATCTGTTGGTTAGATTGATGGAACAGGCTGCAGAAGATAGAAAAGGGATTGTTTTATGTGGGACAGAAGATATTTTCAGTAATTCAATAATCTCTCTAGTGCAAAGAAGTTCAATGTTGAAAGTTCTCAAAAGTATAGGGAAAATTGTTCCAAATAAAATCCAAATGTCTTTATTCAGTCGGTTGATTCGTAAGCCACCTAAACCCGAAGATTATAAAGGAAAAGATATTTGTCAAGTAATCCTTGAAGTTAGAGAGCGAGAAGAAAGTGTTTATAGAGAGAACTTTAAAGAGCTGCATTTTGCGCGATCGAATGATTATACAGTAGATGTAATCAGTTCAGGAGTTTCTAAAGCTACAGGTATAGAGATAATGGTTAAAGAGCTTGGTGTTGAGTTGAAAAACACTTATGCTTTTGGAGATAGTCTAAATGATTTAGAAATGATTCAATATGTTGGAACAGGTGTCTCAATGGGAAATGGTTGGGATGAACTGAAAAAAGTAGCCGACATGATTACAGAAGATGTTTCAGAAGATGGGATCGAAAAGGGTTTGAAGAAGTTGAACTTGATTCCTTGAAAGAAATGATTTAGTAACTGTCCTTGGTAATAAGGACAGTTATTTTTGACTAAATAATTAAAATATAGTTTTCAAAAAAGCAGGAGAGTATGTCAATGGATTTAACGGTGCGAACACAAGAAGGAAAATTGAATTTAAGAGTAGCTGCTTGGATAACAGATGAAAATAAAATATTAGTCAGTACATTTCCTAA
Source organism: Marinilactibacillus piezotolerans (assembly GCF_900114235.1). Taxonomy (GTDB): domain Bacteria; phylum Bacillota; class Bacilli; order Lactobacillales; family Carnobacteriaceae_A; genus Marinilactibacillus; species Marinilactibacillus piezotolerans. Next base: position 4,108 of record NZ_FOSJ01000034.1, read on the forward strand.
TGGCAATATGTCATTGCCTGGAGGAAGAATAAAATTTGGTGAGACTACACTAGAAGCGGTTAAAAGAGAAATACTAGAAGAAACGGGAGAAAAATTATTAAATCCAGAATTATATGCTGTCATTGAGAACTTCTATGAAGAAGATGATAAAATCCATGAATTACTCTTCATTTTTAAAGGAGAAATTGGAATTAAAGAAAGCTATAGTGGGACAGAAGAAAACAATGAATTAATTACTTGGATAGAAAAGAAGCAGATACATAAACTTAAACCAGAAGTGTTAAGCAAGCTAATCTATGATACGAAGAACATAGAACATTATACAAATGTTGAAAGTACTTAAATGCATTTAGTCATAAATCATCTTGCAAAAAAGTGTTTAGCATTTATCACCAATGGAGTTACGTTCATTAAATTAAGATAGATACTAAAATATCTTTTCAGGATGAAGGTATTTTTCGTACCTTCATTCTGCTGTTTTTGTATGCTATACTATTTAGGTATATCGAACAGGGAATACTTATTTAGGAAGATTCATCATGCTGCTGAAGCAGTACTTCAATAAATAAAAATTTATGAGTTATAGAATCTAATTATCTAGGAGGACACGGAATTGTCTGAACAAAATTCATTTTATATTACTACACCAATCTATTATCCAAGTGGTAAGTTGCATATAGGAAATGCCTATACGACCATTGCTTGTGATGTAGTGGCTCGCTATAAGAGATTACAAGGATTTGATACTTTTTATCTAACAGGAACAGATGAACATGGACAGAAAATCGAAACAAAAGCTCAAGAACTTGGCCAGACACCTCAGGAATATGTAGATGGCATGGCAGAAGGAATACAAGAGCTATGGAAGACACTTGCAATCACCAATGATCAGTTTATTCGTACCACTGATTCTTATCATAAAGAAGTTGTTGCAAAGATCTTTGAGAAATTATTAGCGCAAGGTGATATTTATCTGGGAGACTATGCAGGCTGGTATTCTGTTTCCGATGAAGAATTCTTTACTGAAACGCAATTGGAAGAAGTTTACCGAGACGAAGAAGGCAACGTAACCGGCGGAATCGCACCAAGCGGTCATGAAGTTGAATGGGTAAAAGAAGAGTCTTATTTCTTCAAGATGAGCAAGTATGCAGACCGATTACTTGATTATTATGAAAACCACCCGACATTCATTCTTCCTGAATCAAGAAAAAATGAAATGATCAATAACTTTATTAAACCAGGATTGGAAGATTTAGCTGTCTCTCGTACTACATTTGATTGGGGAATTCAGATCAAATCAAATCCGAAACACGTTATCTACGTATGGATCGATGCACTGACCAATTATATTACTGCATTGGGTTATGACCCTGATCTAGGAGGTTTTGAGAATCAATCTGAACAATTTAAAAAATTCTGGCCGGCAGATGTACAAATGGTTGGAAAAGAAATCGTTCGTTTTCATACGATCTATTGGCCAATCATGCTGATGGCGCTGGATCTCCCGTTGCCGAAACAAATTTTCGCGCATGGCTGGTTATTGATGAAAGATGGGAAAATGTCCAAATCAAAAGGAAATGTTGTTTATCCCGAATTTTTGGTAGAACGTTACGGACTAGATGCATTGAGATATTATTTAATGCGAGAAGTAACATTTGGCAGTGACGGAATTTTTACACCCGAAGAGTTTGTCAATCGAATGAATTATGATTTAGCAAATGATTTAGGGAATTTATTGAACCGTACAGTTGCGATGATCAATAAATATTTCGATGGACAAGTGCCGGCGTATAATGGTGACGTCACGGAGTTTGATGAGATTCTTCGTCAAACAGCTACTCAAAGTATCTCAGAATATAACCAGCATATGAACACAATGCAGTTCAGTTCTGCTTTAGCTTCAGTCTGGACATTGATCTCACGTACAAATAAATATATAGATGAAACAAAACCTTGGGTATTAGCTAAGGAAGAAAAAGGTCAGAAAGAATTAAGCAGTGTTATGGTACATTTAGCTGAGAGTTTAAGAGTTGCAGCGATTCTATTACAACCAGTACTAGTAGAAACACCGGCGAAAATTTTTGAACAATTAGGTATAGATAAAGAAAATTCAGGATGGGATACAGTAGCATTCGGACAGTTTCCAGCGGATACTAAAGTCACGAAAAAGGGCGAACCGATTTTCCCTAGATTAGATAAAGAAGAGGAAATCGCAGCGATTCAAGAAGCAATGTCCGGAAATGCTTCGAGTGTAGAAACGAAACCTGAAGAAGAAAACTGGAACCCAGAAGAAATACAACTATCATCAGTCAAAGAAAAAGAAATCAAATACGATGCCTTTGATAAGGTAGAGTTGAAAGTTGCTGAAATCATTAGTTGTGAAAAAGTTGAAAATGCAGATAAGCTACTGAAGTTTCGTTTAGATGCAAATGACGAAGGTGGACATCGTCAGATCTTATCAGGAATTGCTGAATACTATCCGGATTTTGAGCAACTGATTGGCAAAAAAGTCGTGATTGTTGCGAATCTGAAACCACGGAAAATGCGTGGAGAAATCAGCCAGGGTATGATCTTGTCTGCAGAGGATGAAGACGGAAATCTGACTATTGTCGAAGCACCGGCACATATGCCTAATGGATCCATCGTTGCTTAAATTTTTATGAATCAGACAAAGAGCTAGGATAAACCCTAGCTCTTTCATTTGCTTTTAAAAGTGCATCTAAGTGAGGCATCTGGTAGTATGAAGATAACAAAATATAAAGGAGAAGATCAATAAATGTTTTTTGATACACATACTCATTTAAATGTAGATAAGTTCAAAGGTGAAGAAGCAGAATTGATAGCAGAAGCAAAACTGCATAATGTAAACAAAATGGCGATAGTAGGATTTGATGCCCCTACTATAGAAAAATCATTAGAATTAAGTCGTGATTATGAAGATGTTTATTCTATTATCGGCTGGCATCCAACGGATTCTGATACGTATACAGATGAGGTAGAAGAGATGCTGATCCAAAAGCTGCAATTACCTAAAGTTGTCGCAATGGGAGAAATGGGACTCGATTATTATTGGGAAAATGTTCCTAAAGAGATTCAACATGAAGCATTCAGACGTCAGATCAGAGTAGCCAAACAATTGAATCTTCCGGTTAGTATCCATAACCGTGATGCAACAGAAGATACGTATAAAATCTTGAAAGAAGAAAAGATCGAAAAAATCGGTGGGATCATGCATAGCTTTAATGTGGATACCTATTGGATGGAAAAATTTTTGGATCTTGGTATGCATATTTCATTAAGTGGCGTCGTGACATTTAAAAATGCGCCTGAAGTTAAAGAAATAGCTAAAGCAGTACCTTTTGACAAATTATTGATCGAAACAGATGCGCCATACCTGTCTCCAATGCCTTATCGTGGTAAGAGGAATGAACCGAGCTATGTACGTTTTGTAGCAGAAGAAATTGCCCGCTTAAGAGAAATTTCTATTGATGAAGTTGGAGATCAGACTACTATAAATGCTGAAAAGCTTTTCAGATTAATTTAGATAGGAGCTCTAGATTTTGAAAAAAATCAAAGAAATTATCGTCGTTGAAGGTAGAGACGATACGAAACGAATTAGATTAGCTGTTGATGCGGATACAATCGAAACCAATGGATCAGCGATTAATGAAGAGACATTAGCTAAAATTGAACATGCCCAAAAGAAACGTGGAGTGATCGTTTTTACAGATCCAGATGTATCCGGGGAAATGATTCGTAAAACAATCTCAAGGAGAATACCAGGGGTAAAACATGCTTTTTTAAATCGCGAAGAAGCAAAACCGACTAAAAAGGGTAGTCTAGGGATAGAACATGCTTCTATTGAAACAATACAAAAAGCACTTGAAGGGTTATATAGTGAACGACCAGAATCTGAACCAACGATCAATCGATTATTCTTATTGAACGAAGGATTGATGGGAAGACCTCATTCCAAAGAGCTGCGAATTAAATTAGGAAATGAACTGAGAATTGGTTATACCAATGGAAAACAATTAGAAAAAAGATTGAATATGTTTGGAATCACACAGGGGAAAGTTGAGAAAGCTTTAGAGAAGATCAGAAAGGAGGAAGCAAAATGAGTGAGCATAAAGATATCGCAACACCAGCTAGAACAAAAGCTATATTAGATAAATATCATCTGGCTGCTAAGAAAAGCTTAGGACAAAATTTTATAGTGGATACGAATATATTAGAAAAAATTGTAGCTACTGGATCAATCGATAAAGAAACAACAGTAATCGAAGTCGGGCCGGGAATTGGAGCTTTAACTGAACAAATTGCCAAAAAGGCAAAAGAAGTCATTGCTTTTGAAATTGATGACCGACTGCTTCCTGTTTTAGAAGATACGCTGTCACCTTACAATAATGTAAAGGTCATTCACCAAGACATCTTGAAAGTTGACTTGAAAGTTTTCGAAGAAGAATATCTAAAAGAAGCAGAACGGGTTGTCGTTATTGCTAACTTGCCATATTACGTAACAACTCCGATTATTTTAGAATTCTTAGAATCATCACTTCCAATTGACAGCATGGTATTGATGATGCAAAAAGAAGTAGCAAACCGATTATCAGCAAGTCCTAGCACCAAAGCTTATGGATCGCTATCAATAGCGGTTCAATATTATATGGATGCTGAAGTAGCCTTTATTGTTCCTAAAACAGTTTTCACTCCACAACCAAACGTTGAATCTGCTGTGATACGATTATCTCGTAAAGAAATACCAGAAGTCATGGTTAAAGATGAAGCTGCTTTCTTCCAAGTTGCTAGATCAGCGTTTGTACAAAGACGGAAAACTTTATGGAATAATTTGCAGTCTGCTTATGGAAAAGAACCGGAAATCAAAGAAAAACTAAAAAAATCGCTGGATATTGCTGGAATTGATCCAACAAGACGAGGCGAAACGTTGTCATTGAAAGAGTTTGGTCGTCTTTCAGATGCTTTAGTTGAACAGAAACTTCAAATTGAACTGAAAAAATAAAAACATTTTTATATACTATCCAAAATGAAGACTTTCTTATAAAAAGGAAGTTTTCTTTTTTTGCAAAAAAATATAAATTCATAAAAAAATCAAAAGATAGTTCGGGTTTAGCTAAATAGAAAATAAAAAGATATTTAAACTAGTAAGCTGAATAGTTGTTGGAATAGAAATGTTAAGCTGAATTATCTAATTATTTAAAGTAAGATAAAAATTATTAAAATGAATATTTTAACTTGAATTAAATTGAAGGATATATGAATATTTTTAGCTAGTATAAATTTATGTAAATTCCTTGTTAAGTAAGTGTTTGAATAATGTTGAGGTGGATATAATCTGAAAGCTGAAAGAATAATCGATATGACCATGTTAATATTTTACTGAAAGAATATCGGGAGATACATCCTTAGCAAGAGTGAATATTATAAACATATGAAATTATTAGAATATAACCATTTTTTAGAAAATTATTTGAAACCAATCTTTTATTTCAAATAAACTTTTAATTTTCGGTTTTTTATGTTATACTATATTTATAACTTTGTGAGGTGAATAGATTATGCCAATTACTATAGCAAGTATTAAGCAAAATCTTGACGGTCAGTTAGGGAAACAAATCAAATTGACAGCTCAAGCCGGACGGAAGAAAACGACTGAACGCAAAGGGATACTGACTGATACTTTCCCAGCTGTGTTCATTGTGGAATTGAATAAAGAAGAAAATGCTTTTGAACGTGTTTCATATAGTTATGCCGACGTCTTAACACAAACCGTAGAATTAGAATTTTTAGGAAACGAAATTTAACCACTTAATTTAATCATGTACTTAGCCTATGAAAAAAGCCGATAATAAACGCTTGATTTTACATGTCTAAGTTAAAATATAAAATAAAAGAAACCTGTCCAGCACTATATATATTGCTGGACAGGTTTCTTTTTAAAATTATGGAGCAACTAATTCAACTTTAATTCGGTCTGGATCTTCAAAGTAAACGGCATAATGAGAATCTCCGCCTGCATAAGGATGTGTATTTGTATATAAGATTTTTGTATTACGTTCTTTAAGCTGATCCGTCAGAATGTCGATGTGCTGACGTGATGTTGCATAAAAAGCCAGGTGGTTCAATCCTACTCGACATCTATGGTAAGGAATATCCAAGAACCGATCCTCAGTCTGAACAAAAACGATATAAGTCGCATCTAGTTTCCAGCTTTGACCACTTTCCCATTTTTGAAAGGGCGTATAGCCTAACTCCTCCAGTAACCAACCCCAGAACTCCACTGTACGACTTAAATCTGATACATATAATTCAATATGATGTAACAATCCATTTGACATTCAGTTCACTCCTAAACGAATATTTTAATAAGTTTATCAGAAATGAAATACGTTTATAAACCCAAAAAAGAAGGAAACTATAAACAAATTTTTCCTTTGTAAAACAGTATATGTCTGATAATATAAAAAGTTACGAGACTATTTAGAATCAATGAAAAAAGGGTAAAAGATATTTACCAAAAAGGAGTATTAATAATGAGTATTACGCTTATCTTATTAGTAATAGGCATTGTTTTTCTGGGATCCTTAATGAGGGCAGTATTTGGTTTTGGAGACTCTATTATCAGTATGCCTTTATTAGCGTTGTTACCGATTGATTTATCTACCTCCATTTCACTTATTGGATTAGTGGGATTTACGGTTGCAGTATTAACCATTCTATCAGGTTGGCAAAATGTTGATCGGCCTGTTTTGGGGAGGCTTTCTATTGCTACGTTATTGGGGATACCTTGTGGTTTGTTATTAGTCAGGTTTGCCCCTAATAAAGTCATTACATATGGATTAGGGATCTTTCTAGTTATCTACGGTATTTATTCGTTGGTTAAACCTCGGTTATTTCAGTCGTTGCCAGATTTATCACTAAACAAATCTATCTGGTCGCTTCCTTTTGGATTTGTTGCCGGGATATTCGGAAGTGCTTATAATATGAATGGTGTACCTGTCGTTATTTATGGCACAATGCGTGACTGGAAACCAGAAGTATTCAGAGAGACCCTGCAGGCACATTTTTTAGTTTCTAGTTCACTGATTATTGTAGGCCAGTTTATGGGAGGGTTTTGGTCTAAAGAATTATTTCTTTTATATGTTTTATCTTTACCTGTTATTGGAGTTGCTATATTATTAGGGAACTTTATTCATGGACGGATACCAAGTTATAAATTTGGACGTTATGTTTTTGTTGTTGTGATCGTATTGGGCATGACATTACTAGTTTAAGATTAATAAAATATTTAAAGTGAAGGTGTTATTTGCGTATAAAAGATAACTCAAAACAAGTTCATGGACTACATATAAAAAAAGTAGTCCATTGCAATAAACCACTGATACGTGAAAATATTAAATGGTTTCCATACAAGAATAATATGCTGAATGGTACGGGTAGTACATTCAAATACATAAAATTCGAAACAAATAGATTTAAAATAGTAAGCGTCATCTTTTTAAATTAACCTAGCTTTCGATAAACTGTATAGTAAGTAAACTAAGAGAATATTCAAGAAAAGGAGGATAGCAGTGGATATTGTAGAAAAAGCGCCGGCCAAAATCAATTTGACTTTGAATGTAATAGATAAACGAGCAGATGGATTTCATGAAATGAGAATGGTCATGACGTCCATAGATCTGGCAGACCATCTTACTTTTACAGAGCGTAATGATTCGAAGATTACTTTATCCTCTAATACAGCTTTCATGCCTTTGAACAAGAAGAATATTGTCTATCAGGCAGCCCGGATATTGAAAGAAAAGTTTGATGTTCAATCAGGTGTGAATATTGTAATCGACAAACAGATTCCTATAGCAGCTGGGCTAGGAGGAGGCAGCAGTGATGCCGCTGCTACATTGAGAGGATTGAATCGGTTATGGGAACTGAATTTGAATTTAGAAGAATTAGCCGTTATAGGAGAAGAGTTAGGGTCTGACGTTCCATTCTGTATTTATAATAAAACAGCCTATGCTACTGGCAGAGGCGAAGTGATCAATTTAATAAAAGAAGTCCCTCAGTGCTGGGTTATCTTAGTCAAACCACCTAAAGGGATTTCAAGCTGGACAGTATTTGGAGAATTAGATTTGAAAGAAATTCCTCAATATGATTATCACAAAATGATTGAAGCAATCAATTTGAATGATTACGACGGTATGGTTCAGCATGCTGGGAATGCTTTGGAAGATATATCGATCAGACAGCAGCCTGACATTAAAATGATCAAAGAGAAAATGAAGAAATTTGGAGCAGATATAGCAGTTATGAGTGGAACCGGACCTACAGTGTATGGACTGACACAGCAATATTCAAAAGCACTGAGAATAGTTAATGGCTTAAAAGGATTCTGTAAAGAAGTCTATTTAGTCAGAACGTTAAAATAAACAGATGTACTATCTGCTTATCCGGACATCAGTATTTATAATTTATAATGGAGATATAGAACCTAACGTAGAAGTGATTCATCGTACTTAATTCAAGTAGAGAGTAAGTTTAGATAGACTAATAAACTTGCCATTAACTTTGACGAGCCTTTAAATAGTGGGTAAAGTTAAGGATTTTATCTTGCAGCCAACTAAAAAGGATGTTCTTATGAAAGGGTATAACAAGAAGACTCGTTTCTATTCTTATCTAGCATATTAATAAACGAGAGTATACTTTGAGAGAAATGTATACTCTCGTTTTATTTTTCTAAGAAAAGGTTGACAGCAATCTGATTTACCTGTAAAGTTATCAAATCGTAATGATTACGATTTGATAAATAGAGAAAGGTGGATAGTACGAAATGAATAAAATGCAATATATATAGGATTTTATCAAACTATTATTTTTGTGGCGAGTCAAAATTCAAATACATCTTCAGAAATATGGAGATAGAAATAATCGGAAAATATTAATCAGCACGTTAAGGTGAATTACTAAATTTTTGTTGACTTTCTAAAGGGAAGCATGCTATTGTTTGAATCGTAACGAATACGATTTTGAAGAATTTGTATACGTAATTATTAGTATAAATAGAAGAAAAAAGTTACTTTCGTGACATTTTGAAGTCATAGTATATATCTTGATAAATTACTATCTAGTATTAAAAGGAGAATGAAAAATGAAACATAGATGGTTAGGTTCGGCCTTACTTACTTTAATGATCGGAACAACTCTTGCTGCCTGTTCGACTGAAGAAACTGAAGAAGAAACAATGGAAGCAACAAATGAAGATGCAGAAGTATCGGTTATAGCTTCATTTTATCCTATGTACGAATTTGCCAGTCAAGTCGCTGGAGATCGAGCAAATGTTACATTGATGGTCGGAGGTGGAGATGATCCGCATCATTATGAACCAAGCGCACAAGATGTTGCCGCTGTTAATGAAGCCGATTTATTTGTATATAGTAGTCCGGAAATGGAATTCTGGGCTGAAAGCCTATTTGATACAATTGAAAATGATGATTTGAAAATTGTAAGTGCAGCTGAGGGTGTGAATCAAACGGCTCATTCTGAAGACGACCATGAAGAAGAAACTGAAGTTGGAGTAATTTCTATTGAAGGTCTTGCTGCTCATTACCATACTGGAGACACGGTTGAATTGACAGCTGAAATGGAAGGCAATGACTCTTTAGATCACTGGCATTGGTACACAAGAACAGCTGAAGATGCAAAATGGGAAGCAATTGCTGAAGAACTTAGTCCAAAGTTAGCTTATGAGGCTCCTGAAGAAAGTCTTGAAATAAAAGCAGTGTTATATGGAGATGATCATGAAGTCTTTGCTGAATCAGATCCAGTCACTATAGAGATAGAAAACCATGAAGATGGAGATACTCATGAAGAAGATGATCATGAAAGCGAAGAGACCTCAACCAATCAAGAAGGAGAAGCAAATGAGGTTGTTCAATCAGGAGATGTAGTTATTGCAGGATTAGCAGGTCATTATCACTCAGGAGACGAAGTAACAATTGTTGCCGAAACTGAAGAAGAGGTTAGTGAATGGAAATGGTCAGTTCGAAAAGATGAGAATTCAGAGTGGGAAGTTGTACCTGATCAAATAACTGAACAATTCAGCTCGTCAGCAGATGAAGAAAGTTTTGAAGTGCAAGGGGTAGGGCTAGATGCTGAAGGTGAAGAAGTTGTCAATACTGATCCGGTAGAGATTATTGTAGAAAATCATGAAAACGAAGATACACATAGCTGGTTAGATCCAGTATTGGTTCAAGAACAAGTTGATGCGATTCGTGATGCCTTGATTGAAGTAGATCCAGAAGGTGAAGAAGTCTATACAGAAAATGCAGCGAATTTCAATAAGAGACTACAAGAACTTGATCAAGAATTTCAAGATGCGTTCGCAGATGCAGAAAATCGAACATTTGTCGTTCAACATCAAGCATTTGGATATATTGCTGAACGCTATAATCTGGAGCAGATTGCTGTGGGTGGATTATCAACTGAAGTAGAACCTAGTCCTTCTAGGATTGCAGAAATTGGTGCTTTAGTAGAAGAAAATAATGTACCTGTTATTTACTATCAACAAGGAGCTGACTCTTCTATTGCACAAACAATCGCCGCAGAAACTGGAACTGAAACAGCTGTGCTCCATGATCTGGAAAGTTTGTCTGAAGAATTGCAGTCAGAAAATTTAGGTTATATTGAAGCAATGGAACAAAATATTGAAGCACTAAAATTAAGCATTAACTAAAAACTAGATAAGGAATTTAGAGGACAACTTTTTATGCTTATGTAGATAAAAAGGTCTGTCCTTTTGTTCCGTTTAGAATACAAGTTGCAATCGTTACAATAATCCAGTAGAATACCGAAAGAGAACGTAAGGGTTTAAAGAGAGGGTGCAATAATGCAATATATAAAAGTAAATGACCTTGCTTTTTATTATGAGAATGAACCAGTGCTGGAAAACATTTCTTTTGAAGTGAATTCTGGTGAATTTGTTATGCTTACAGGAGAAAATGGAGCTGCGAAAACGACACTACTTAGAAATATCTTAGGGTTATTAAAACCAACTAAAGGAAATGTAATACTTTCAAAAAAAAATAGACGAGGTAAAAAGCTAGTAATTGGATATGTACCTCAACAAGTATCATCGTTTAATGCCGGATTCCCAAGTACTGTATTAGAACTTGTACAGTCGGGACGTTATCCTAGAGGGAAATGGTTTAAAAAATTAGATAATGAAGATAAAGAACACGTTCGTCGTTCATTAGAATCTGTTGGAATGTGGGATATGAGAAATAAAAAAATCGGAGAATTATCCGGCGGACAGAAACAGCGGATTTCACTTGCACGAGTATTTGCTACCGATCCTGACTTGTTTGTCCTAGATGAACCTACAACCGGAATGGATGTAGAGTCACGAGAAGAATTTTATAAACTACTGAAACATAATAGTGAAGTTCATGGTAAAGGTATATTGATGGTTACACATGATCATGACGAACTGAAACAGTATGTGGACAAACATATTGAATTGATCAGAAAGGAGAATTCACCGTGGAGATGTTTTTCTATGGATTTATGCAAAGAGCCTTCCAAGCATCACTCTTCATCTCACTGATTGCTCCTGTACTTGGGCTATTCCTGATCCTGCGTAGACAATCTTTGATGGCAGATACATTATCACATGTTTCTCTTGCTGGTGTGGCATTAGGGATGCTGATAGGAGTTAATCCGACTGTTACGAATATTATAGTAGTCGTTGGGGTAGCCATTTTACTTGAATATCTAAGATTAATCTATCGCTCTTATTCAGAGATTTCGATTGCTATTCTGATGTCTGGCGGAATGGCTGTAGCGCTGGTACTGATGGGATTAAATGGTGGAGGCGCAACACTAACTGTAGATCAGTTCCTATTTGGATCCATCGTTACAATTAGTCAAGAGCAAGTGTGGATGTTGCTTGTATTGACGATTATCATTGGATTATTATATATAATTTTCCGTAAACCAATGTATATATTAACGTTCGATGAAGACACAGCTTATACTGCCGGACTACCTGTTAAATTGATGTCCATATTATTTAATGTACTGACAGGTATAACGATAGCAGTGATTATGCCAATCGTGGGAGCTTTACTGGTGTCGGCTATTTTAATATTGCCTGCTGCTATTTCAATGCGATTAAGTAAGAGCTTTACTGGGGTCATACTGATTGGAATCATGATTGCCGTATTTGGAATGACCACAGGACTTATATCTTCTTATCAGTACGGTACACCTCCCGGAGCGACAATAACGATTATTTTTATTGGTGTTTTTATAGTGACTTTAATAGTTGAAAAGTTGAAAGTGAAAAAAATAAAATGAGAAATAGTTAAATTATTTATCCAAATAAAGATAAATCAGTACATTTATTAGATGTACTGATTTTTTATAATGTCCTAATAAAGTTATCTGTTTCTGATCATATTAACGTAGTATAAAATGATCTTCAAAAGACTTGACAGAAATAGGAAAAGAGTGTATTATTTAAATCGTAACCATTACGATTTAAAGTGTATAGGAGGATATATATTGGCAAAGAAAAGTAAAATCGAAAAACATAAAAAACAAGTAAGAACAGTGGAAAAGTATGCAGCAATCAGAAAAGAGTTAAAAGAAAAAGGCGATTATGAAGGTTTAGCTCAGTTACCTAAAGATGCTTCCCCTACAAGAATTCAAAACCGGGATAAGTTAGATGGACGACCACATGCCTATATGCGTAAATTTGGTTTGTCTAGAATTAATTTTAGAAAACTAGCACATGAAGGTAAAATCCCTGGTGTCAAAAAAGCAAGCTGGTAAATAGCAATGTGATTTACTATATAAAGTAAAAAAGTTTTATATAGTAAAATTATTCTAATGCACTTAAACCTTGCATTATAGATTAATAACTGATTAAATGAAGAAAGGGAATGGTTGATATGGCCGAAAAAAAAGACCTTGCAACTGCACGTAGAATGATGAAAAGCCCTAATAAAATAACAGCTAGACGGGGACTAAAAGTAATCAAAGAAGTGAAAAGATTAAGAAAAGGTCTGAAAAAATAGGAGGATGATTCATGCGAGTAAATATTACGTTAGAATCTGTTGAAACAGGTGAAAGACTTTACATTTCAACTAAAAACAAGAGAAATAATCCTGAGAGACTTGAATTGAAAAAGTATTCTCAAAAATTACGTCGTAAATCATTGTTTAGAGAAGTTAAATAGTTAGATGAACCTATAAGTAAGCTCTGAAGTCCTAGAATGAAGGATTCAGAGCTTTTTTTGTTATTGTAAGGTAAAAAGGTTACGATATGTTTATAATTATATTTTTAATGGGATTAGATAAAATAGCAATTGATTTAATGAAAAGTAGACTTTTCACATAATATCGGAAATATTTAAGGAGAAATTTATGTTTGAAGATTTATTTGTTAATATTTGTATCGTTACTACACTTGTATTTGTTTACATGAAAATCAGATGGGGAAATCGAGAAAAAAGTAGTTATCCTTGGATTTCTCATTTAATAGATGGATTTTGTGGGGGCATCTTGGGCCTATTCTTGATGCAATTCTCCATTCGTGTTACAAGTGAGACCTTAGCCGATATGCGCTATATACCCATTTTACTTATGTTACTTTTTGTAGGAAAGGTTCCCGCAGTAATAAGTGCTGTATTGATTATAATTAGTCGCTTTCTTTTTGGGGTGAACAAGTCTTCTTATGCGGCTATATTGATGATTACAACTTTGTTAGCAGGTTATTTGATTATAGAAAAAATATTTAAAAATGAAGATAACATTCTTTTAAAAGGAATCTACATGGTTATCTATTCAAATGTTATTGTAACGATCTTTTTAAATTATGTTCTCAGCGATATCAGTATTCTTATTCCGTTAACGGTTATTTATTGGACTGTTTCATCAATAGGAGGATTTACTTCTATATTTTTAGTGAATTATCTTAGAAGATCTGAATATTTATTTAGAAAATATGAAAATGAATCTACAGTTGATTTTCTGACTGGATTACGAAATGTTAGAAATTTTGATAGTATTTGGAAATATTCTAAAGAGCTAGCTGAAAAGAAGAATAAATTCTTATCCTTATTGATGTTAGATATTGATCATTTTAAGCGAATCAATGATACGTATGGTCATGGGAATGGAGATTTTGTTTTGATGGAAGTATCTAGGATAATGGAAGAAGCTATTACAAAAAAAGGTTCGGTTTTTAGAAAAGGTGGAGAAGAATTTGCGATTATTCTACCAACCTATTCAAAATCTCAAGCAATTGAGATAGCAGAAAGAATTAGAAGCAGGGTAGAAAGACATCAGTTTAGAATAGACGGAAATACAAAATTATTAGTCACTATCTCTATTGGGATTACAAGTTTTCCTGAGACAACCGGTTTAATTGAAAATATGGTAGAAGCTGCGGATAATGCACTTTACCGTGCAAAAGAAAACGGAAGAAACCAAATTTCTTTGTAAAAAATAATTTTTGTTTAAATTTTTTGAAAAATAGCAATATTTACTAAAAAAGACTGCATTATTTAGGAAGTCAATGTGACTTTCTAATATATGCAGCCTTTTGATTTAACTGTAGATTATTTCATCGAACGTTCATCTGGAACAATACGTTTTTTTAGTAACCATGAATGAAAGAACCATTCAAAAACAGCAATACCTGCTGAAGCTGCTAGGCTTTCCAAGAAGTAGCTTTCTCCTAAAGAAAGATACAGATAACTCCATAGAATCGCAAGTGCACCACCCATATCAACAACTGTAGCTACTATGTTGCCGATTTTTCTCAATACTAATAAGTCTCCGATAACATAGATCATTACTGAGACAATGGCGCCTCCAATTACAGCATCCATAAGTGGAATATTCCATATTAATGAAAGAATAATCCAAGCAATTAAAATAATTGCAATCAACTTTATTATCACTGCTTTGACATGTTTCATTTTTTTCACTCCTTTTTTAAGATGATTTTATCATATATGTAACTAAATGGTTAAAAAATTGATAGAACTTGTTATTTCCATATAAAAACAAATTAATTCTAGATAGAAATAAAATATAGAGATTTTTAAACTTATTGATTTAAACTCTGGTAAAATGGTAAAGTGATGAAATATTCATAGAAGAAATATAAGTTAGAGGTGAAAGCATTGAAAAAGGTACTTGTAGCAAATAGAGGAGAAATCGCTATTCGAATTTTTCGGGCGCTGACTGAACTTGGAATAAGCACAGTAGGTGTCTATGCTCAAGAAGACGAAAAAAGTGTCCATCGATTTAAGGCAGATGAGGCATATTTAGTCGGAAAAGGGAAAAAGCCAATCGATGCCTATCTAGATATAGAAGGCCTGATTCATATAGCAAAAGATTCTGGAGCAGATGCAATCCATCCAGGATATGGATTTTTATCTGAAAATCTTGATTTTGCTAAGAGATGTGAAGAGGAAAATATCACTTTTATTGGACCAACAACAACTCAATTAGATGTATTTGGAGATAAATTAAAAGCTAAACAAGTTGCTCTTGAAGCAGGTATTCCAACGATACCTGGTACAAAGGATGCCATCCATTCTATTAATGAAGTCCTAGACTTTGCAAATCAGCACGGTTATCCAATTATTATGAAAGCAGCACTTGGTGGTGGTGGAAGAGGAATGCGAGTCGCTTATAATGAAGCGGAAGCTATAGAGGGATTTCAACGCGCACAAAGTGAGGCCATTGCAGCTTTTGGACGAGGAGATATTTATGTAGAGCGATATATTCAAAATCCAAAACATATTGAAGTACAGATTTTAGGAGATACTCATGGAAATCTTGTGCATTTATATGAAAGAGACTGCTCTGTTCAAAGACGTCATCAGAAAGTTGTAGAAGTGGCACCTTGTGTAACTTTGTCTTCGGAAGTTAGAGAGAAGCTATGTCAGACAGCTGTTAAATTGATGAAGCACGTGGAATACGTAAACGCCGGGACGGTAGAGTTTTTACTTGAAAATGATCAATTTTACTTTATAGAAGTAAACCCCAGAGTTCAAGTTGAACATACTATCTCAGAAATGATCACAGGAATAGATATTGTTCAGTCACAAATTCTGATTGCTCAAGGAAAAGATTTGCATAAAGAAGTCGGCATTCCGTTACAAAAAGATATTCATCTGATTGGTGCGGCAATTCAATGTAGAATCACAACTGAAGATCCATTGAATCAGTTTTATCCAGATACTGGAAAGATCAATACTTATCGATCCCCTGGTGGGTTTGGTGTCAGATTAGATGCCGGAAATGGATTTCAGGGAACAGTTGTTACACCGTTTTTTGATTCATTGCTTGTAAAAGCTTCTGTTCACGCAGTAAACTTTCCTGGAGCAATCCAAAAGATGGGCCGAGTGCTGAAAGAATTTCGCATTAGAGGCGTGAAAACAAATATTCCATTTTTGGCGAATGTTGTTAAACATCCTGATTTCATTAGTGGAGCAGCTTCTACTACATTTATTGACGAGACTCCTGAATTATATGAGTTTCCTAAGGGTCAAGACAGAGGGAATAAAACGTTACAATACATTGGAAATGTAACCGTCAATGGATTTCCGGGAATCGGCAAAATCGAAAAACCTCGATTTGAAAATCCGAGAATGCCTGACAAACTGATTTTACCTAAACAAGAACTAGTTAGACCAAAACAGATTTTAGATCAGCAAGGTCCAGAGGCAGTTGCAAAATGGGTGCAAGAAACAGATGCGGTATTACTGACAGATACGACTTTCAGAGATGCGCATCAAAGCCTTCTGGCTACAAGAATGAGAACTAAAGATATGCTTGCAGTTGCAAAACAAATGGAGCAGGGAATACCCGAATTATTCTCAGTAGAGATGTGGGGAGGTGCAACTTTTGATGTTGCTTACCGTTTCTTGAATGAAGATCCTTGGGAACGATTAAGAAAACTGAGAAAGAAAATGCCGAATACATTATTCCAGATGCTTTTTAGAGGATCAAATGGTGTAGGATATGAAAATTACCCAGATAATGTCTTGGAGACATTCATTCAAGTTGCTGCCAAAAACGGAATTGATGTATTCCGTATATTTGATAGTTTAAACTGGATTCCTCAAATGGAAAAAAGTATCCAATATGTTAGAGACAGTAACAAAATTGCAGAAGCAACGATTTGTTATACAGGAGATCTAAACGATCCAGCGCAGACAAAATATACAATGGATTATTATAAACGCATGGCTACTGAACTAGAACAAGTCGGTGCGCATATTATTGCAATAAAAGATATGGCCGGATTGTTGAAACCACATGCAGCTTATCGATTGATCAGTGAATTGAAATCAGCAGTTGATGTACCAATACACCTTCATATGCATGATACAAGCGGAAATGGTGTTTATACGTACGGTGCGGCGATTCGAGCTGGTGTTGATATTGTTGATGTAGCACAAAGTGCTTTGAGCGGGAAAACAAGTCAGCCAAGTATGGGCAGTTTATACTATGCATTGGAAAACACTGATCGCGAACCGGATATTAACATTACAAATGTTGAGTATATTAATCGCTATTTTGAAGATGTTCGCAAGTTCTATTCTGTTTTCGAAGAAAGTATGCCAGCTGCATCAACTGAAGTTTACAAGCATCAGATGCCCGGAGGGCAATATACAAATTTGAAGCAACAGGCTAAAGGGGTCGGTCTAGAAGATAGATGGGATGAGCTGAAAGAAATGTATGCTGTCGTGAACAATATGTTCGGAGACATTGTTAAAGTAACACCTTCTTCAAAAGTAGTTGGAGATATGGCATTGTTTATGCTTCAAAATAATTTGACGGAACAAGACGTATTTGAGAAAGGGGAAAGCCTGAATTTCCCGAAATCTGTTATTAGTTTCTTTAGAGGGGATTTAGGAAGACCCGAAGGTGGCTTTCCAAAACGTCTCCAGAAGATTATTTTGGGAGATGAAAAACCGATTGAAGGACGGCCGGGAGATTATAGAGAACCTTTGGACTTCGATGCACTTACTCATGAGCTGAAAGAACAGCTTGATCGTGAGCCGAGTATCGAAGAAGTCCTTAGCTATGCCATGTATCCGCAAGTATTCAATGACTACATTTATTTCCAGAACACCTATGGAGATATAACGAAATTTGATACACCTTCATTCTTTTATGGTATGCGAACTGGAGAGCAGATCGAGATTCGTATTGAAAAAGGAAAAACACTTATTATCAAGCTTAATCAGATAGGAGACCCGGATTCAGAAGGAAATAGAGTCCTATATTTTGAATTGAACGGCCAAGGACGACAAATAGAGATTAAAGACAAGAGTATCACAAATACAAAAGCAGTCCGTAAGAAAGCTGAACCTTCTAACAGAGGTCACATTGGAGCGACAATGCCAGGATCTGTATTGCAGATTCTTGTTAAACGTGGAGACAAAGTCGAAAAAGGTGACCCAATAGTAATTACAGAATCTATGAAAATGGAGACGACTATTCGTTCAGGAATTTCAGGAAGTGTAGAACACTTATATGTTACTGAAGGAGATCAGATTGAAACAAGTGATCTGTTAATTGAAATAGAAGCTAAATAAGCAACTTTAAAATTTAAAACTCAATATAGTGAATCTTGTAAGGAAATGCCATACTTTTACAATAAAAGTCGAGTAGGTTGAAATAGACTATGCGTATATTTATGGAAAATCCAAATGCAAGATTCACTTTTTTATTAAAAATTCCGAACAATTTAGAAAAAAATATAGAAATTGCTATGTTTTTAATCTAATAAGATGTAGAATGAATAATAAGGAAAAAGAATGTACGTTAACTAAATGAGGTGTCTGTAATTGAAAATAAAAAGAAGTGAAAGACTGATCGACATTACGCATTATTTACTTGAACATCCGCATACATTGGTATCGCTTACGTTTTTCTCTAAACGCTATGAGTCTGCAAAGTCTAGCATAAGTGAAGATCTTACGATTGTAAAAAAGACCTTCAGTGAACGAGGGATCGGAATTATTGAAACGGTACCTGGGGCAGCTGGAGGCGCCAGATATATCCCTAAGATGAAAAAAGAAGACATAGAAGGAATTATTCAAGAGTTATGTGATGAATTGAATCACTCTGAACGACTTCTTCCAGGAGGTTATGTTTATTTATCCGATATGCTGGGCCAACCGGATTGGTTGAGAAAAATCGGACGAGTGATTGCTTCTTTTTATATGGATAAGGAAATCGATGCAGTTATGACTGTCGCAACAAAAGGTGTGCCAATTGCACAAGCAGTAGCAACCTATCTTAATGTACCATTTGTGATTGTTCGTCGCGATTCTAAGGTAACTGAAGGTTCAACCGTAAGCATCAATTATGTATCAGGTTCTTCGTCTCAAAGAGTTGAAAAGATGGAGTTGTCTCGACGTAGTTTGAAACGCGGTTCAAGAGTCTTGATTGTTGACGATTTCTTAAAAGGAGGAGGTACAGTCAACGGTATGAAGAGTCTCATTGAAGAATTTGATGCAGAACTCGTTGGTGCTACTGTAATTGCCGAGAATATTTATCAAGGTGTCCGTTCAATCGATAATTATACAGCTTTGTTAAAGGTAGATAGTGTGGATGTTGAAAGCAGAACAATTCAAGTTGTTCCCGGTAATTTTATTGCCTATTTATAGTGAATAACAGAATATAAAAAAGGAGCTGCTCAGGCAGCTCCTTTTTTGACTAAATACTTAAAGTAAATCATCAGATCTTTTAGACCTTTTTTTATTTACTGTATGACCATGAGTATCTTCAAGTTCAGTAGGTATGCCTTCTTCGGATTGTTCAGATTCTAATTGATTATTTCGCGCTCACAGGTCCATCAATATCCAATCCGAGTCCACCAATTCACGAATCAAGTCCTCCTCTGTTATCTGCTCGAATTTGCACTTCAAGGCAATCAATTCGCACATCAAGTCCACTTACTAGTCTCTTTTATGTATAGTAATTTTAGAAGGTAAAACTTCTAAAAAATACATGAAGGAGGCTATTTTTATGGCCAGAAAGATTCCAGTGAAGTTAGTGATGCAGTATCGAGATCAAGGTTTTTCTCGAAACATGATTGCTAAAACACAGAAAGTAGGACGTAGTTCAGTTAGTGATGTCTTCCAACGAGCAGATCGATTTAATCTCTCCTA
>NZ_FOSJ01000047.1 GCF_900114235.1 Marinilactibacillus piezotolerans
AACTTGTCCAAACAGGTAGGCAAGTCTATCTTAAACTGTCTAGTTATCACGTTTATCATAAAGAATTCTATGCTGTCTTCGACCGCCTGAGGCGGTCCCATTCATGGGTATAAACTAAGCGGATACTATTTATTTAAGAGAAAAGTTCCAAGGGATAAGTGTGCCCAAAATTATACAAAAGTAATTTTTGGGCACTTACAAAAATGAAAAGAGTCTTTAAAAAGATTGTTTTGGGCAAAAGTTATCAAAATAAATAAAGCGAGAATGATTTTTTTAAGAGATTTACTTAAAATACAGAGTTATGAATTATTCAGGGACATTTATATAATTTAAAATGGGGTCAGAAAAATAATCTGTCCCTATTTTTACGTAAAGGAGAAAGTATATGCGTTTAAGAAATAAACCAGGAGCTGAAAATAAGCTTATAGAATTTGGACAATATGTAGTTAGTAATCCTGAAGAATGGAAAAGTAAATGGCATGAACGCTTTGGTAAGAAGCAACCGTTACATGTGGAAATTGGTATGGGAAAAGGTCGGTTTCTTATTGAAATGGCTAAACAAAATCCAGAAATCAATTACATTGGTATTGAGCTGCAGACTAGTGTAATTGTATCAGCGTTAGAAAAGCAAATTGAAGAAGACTTACCAAACGTACAGTTACTGCAAGTTAATGCACAGAATTTACAGTCTTATTTTGATAAAGGAGAAGTTGATAGAATTTACCTGACTTTTTCAGATCCGTGGCCAAAAAATCGTCATGAAAAAAGAAGACTAACCTATAAAGATTTTTTGTTTAGTTACGAAACTGTCTTAGATGAACAAGGGGAACTACATTTTAAAACAGATAACCAGAAGTTATTTGAATATTCACTGATCAGTTTCTCGGAAAAAGGAATGATTTTAAAAGAATTGTATCTTGATTTGCATAATAGTGATGTAGAAGATAATATTATGACAGAATACGAAGAAAAATTCTCAAAAAAAGGAAATCGTATTTATAAAACGGTTGCTTATTTTCCTAATAAAAAATAATTTGGGATACTAAAAAAACGCAGTGACTACACTTATGTAGTTACTGCGTTTTTTTATTGATTATACTCTATAAAGATCGATCAAGCTGCCTGTATAAGCATCGGCAATAAACTCATACTGCACTAGAATATTTTCTTCTAAACGAGAAATACCACCATAATAAACGTCAGTGGCATAAGCGAATTTTTTCCATGGGACCTTAGTCAATTCTATCCATGAACCATCGATTGGCCCTTCTTCCCGAAATTGCGACTTGATTTCTTCTAATATCGAATCAGCGTGAATCGCTTGTTTTTTAGATACTTTAGGATAGAGGAAAAAACCCAAAAGGAAAGAAAAAAGGAGTCCGATTACTCCAAATAGATAGGTAGTTTGTTTTTCATTTAATTTATTTTCCATAGTCTAGCCTCCCGATTTAATTGCTTAAGTGCGTTTCTCGTTTATTTTAACATATATATTTTATGAGTGTAATAGAATATAAATGAAAGAGGCTTAAAAAGTTTAGATTTTTTGTGTATAATTAAAAAGATCGCTCTATAAGTATTGAATTACTCAATTTTAATATAAAACTAATTTGACTTTATGCCTATTATAGTCAAGAAATAGTTAGTTTTGATTAGATAATTAATTAGGAGGAAAGCCATATAGGTAATGGCCGATATAATGAATAATCACACATTTGAATTAATTAAGAAAGTAACTGAAATGCAGGGAACAAGTGGTTTTGAACATTCTGTTAGACATTTTATGCGTGAAGAAATGTCTCCACTTGTAGATGAGGTAGAACAAGATGGACTAGGGGGGATTTTCGGAATTAGAAAATCCAAAGAAAAACAAGCCCCTAAGTTAATGATTGCTGCACATATGGACGAAGTTGGATTTATGATTGCTACAATTACAAAGAAAGGGTTATTTAAAGTTGTACCATTAGGAGGCTGGAATCCTTATGTCGTATCTGCGCAGCGTTTCACTCTCCAGACGAGTAAAGGAGAATATCCAGTTGTGTCTTCATCTGTACCGCCGCATTTACTTAAAGGTAAGAAGGCTGGTGCAGTAACAGTCGAAGATATACTATTTGATGGAGGCTTTGATTCAAAAGAAGAAGCCTATGAATATGGTGTAAGACCAGGAGACACAATTGTCCCTCAGGTAGAAACAATCAAAATGGCAAATGGAAAAACGATTCTCGGGAAAGCTTGGGACAATCGCTATGGAGTTGCCGTAGTTCTAGAGACACTGAAAGAATTGCAGAATGAATCTTTACCAAA
This sequence comes from Marinilactibacillus piezotolerans, assembly GCF_900114235.1. GTDB lineage: Bacteria > Bacillota > Bacilli > Lactobacillales > Carnobacteriaceae_A > Marinilactibacillus > Marinilactibacillus piezotolerans. The sequence continues at coordinate 2,302 of NZ_FOSJ01000047.1, forward strand.
TACTTTGATAGCCGGAGCCAATGTACAAGAGGAAGTTGGGCTAAGAGGTGCAAAAGGGGCAGCAACCAAATTTGATCCTGATGTATTTTTAGCAGTAGATTGTTCTCCAGCAAATGATATAACAGGGGATTCTGATGCTTTTGGTCAACTTGGTAATGGATTTTTATTACGTATTCAAGATCCAGGGATGATACTATCAAAAGAAATGAGAGACTTCTTGCTGGATACTGCCGAGACTAATAATATTCCTTATCAATACTTCATCTCTAAAGGTGGAACGGATGCAGGAGCAGCTCATCAGATGAACCATGGTATTCCTAGTGCTGTTATTGGAGTATGTGCCCGATATATCCATACGCACCAGACCCTATTCAATATTAATGATTATGAAGCTGCTAAGGAAATGGTAAAACAAGTCATCCGTACATTGGATAAGGCGACATTGGATACTTTAAGAAGTAATTAAATTATAATAAAGCGCTATTTAAATAGCTAAAGAGGAGTTTGTTATGTTAATTTCAAGTTATAATAATAAAGGATTAAAAGATGTATTAATTATTCAACTTAAAAATTGCAATATTGAAAATCAGTTAACTGAAAGAAAAGGAAATATTACTAAGATATATGAAAAAAAGTCAGGTAAAGTAATAGGATATAATCTGTTTAATGCTTCAGATGTATTAGACTTATCTGAAAATGGTCCAGTGACTTTGACTGAAGAACAAGTGGAATTATTGAATGAGCTTCTCAAAGAAAATAACTGGGAAGATACATTGACAGTAGATAACTCACCTAAATTTGTTGTTGGTTATGTCAAAGAATGTGAGCCGTTAGCGGATTCTGATCATTTAAATGTTACAAAAATAGAAATAGACAAAGAAGAAATCGTTCAAATCGTTTGTGGTGCTGGAAATATACAAGCCGGCCAAAAGGTTGTTGTTGCAAAACGGGGAGCAATCATGCCTGATGGTCTTGTGATCTGGCCAGGAGAACTTCGTGGTGTCAAAAGTAATGGCATGGTCTGTTCTGCAAAAGAATTGGGCTTACAGCAAACATCTAAAGGGATTCTCGTGCTAGATGAATCTGAAGAGACAGGCCGACCGTTCACCGTTTAAGCTGTTAACATGATATAATAATCAAAATCGTAGTTTATTTATTTACCAAGCGAATAATAAATTCAAGAGAGGAGGAAGCGGAGTGGCAGAATATGAAGGGCCAAGTTTTTTTAAGCATTCCAAAAGACAATCATCAAACCCTTCGACCAGTCGATTAAAAGAAAATCTGCAGTTTTTTAAGTCAAGTGATCAGTATGTTGATGACAGGGGATTGTTTAGCGAGAGAAGCACACACACGCTTCCTGATCAGATTATTAAAAGAGATGAGATTGAAAAGGGATTTCAGGATTATCTTGAAGAAAAAAAAGCTTACCATCAAGTTAATCGCTCCAAACATTATATAGAACCTCCTTTCGAGGCTAGTAAGGTACCATCTCCAATTTTCGGGTATAAAAAACCTTTGAAGAAAGATAGAGATAACTGGGACTATTTAGTTTTAAAAAAGGAACTTGAAAAAGAACATTTTGAATATTTAATGTTTGAAGAATTTGAAACGCCGGAATTAATAGAATACTGGCAAATGCAGCTTAATGATGAGGCAGAAAATCTGGAAAATGCTGAAAACTCAAAATTGTTATCTGCAAATAGACAGTCAGATTTGAATTCATCTAAAGTACCTTTTGAAACAGAAGTAAAAAAAGAAACAAAGAACTCGCGTAATAAGAGAATGAAACTGCAGCGGTCATTGATGAATATAATCAATGAAGAACAACTAGGGAAAAACGGATCTAAAAGAAATCTTCCAGGATTCTTTTCTGATGAAAATGAGTGAAGTCTTATTTAAAGATAAGCGTTTCATACTGGATTTTTTTCGATATTTCCATTATAGTATAAAATCGTATGTTATCAGTCTAGTTTAATCTTGTGAGAGACTATACGATTAAGCGTATAGTAGAAATTTGGAGGCTTTTTAAAATGGATCAATCGATGACTTATCATTTTGTAGGAATCAAAGGTTCCGGAATGAGTGCATTAGCATTAATTCTGCATGACAAAGGATATAAAGTTCAAGGGTCAGATGTAAATAAATACTTTTTCACTCAAGAAAATTTAGAGATTGCAAAGATACCGATTTATGTATTTGATCAAAATAATATTAAAGAAAATATGGTTGTAATTGCGGGTAATGCTTTTCCTGATTCTCACGAAGAAATCGTTCGTGCAAAAGAGTTAGGTTTGAAAGTTATTAGATATCATGATTTTTTAGGAGAATTCAGTAATCAGTTTACTAGTATAGCTATTACAGGTTCTCATGGAAAAACAAGTACGACCGGATTATTATCACATGTATTAAGTGGTATTGAGAAAACAAGTTATCTGATTGGCGATGGAACGGGTAGCGGAGTTGAAGATGCAGAGTATTTTATATTAGAAGCGTGTGAGTACCGCAGACATTTTTTAGCTTATAAAACAGATTATGCATTGATAACGAATATAGATTATGATCATCCAGATTACTATAAGAGTGTTGAAGATGTAGAAGAAGCATTTAGAACATTTGCTTCTCAGATTAAAAAAGCTGTTTTTGCTTGTGGAGATGATGAAAGACTGCAGAATTTACAAGTATCTGTACCAGTAGTATTCTATGGTTTCCAAGACCACAACGACTTCCAAGCTAAAAATATCGTACGTACCACAGAGGGGTCTTCTTTTGATGTTTATGTTCGAGGAGATTTCTATGGACAATTCTCGATTCCTTCTTATGGAGAACATAATATTCAAAATGCTTTAGGAGTTATTGCATTTTGTCATTATGAAGGGGTAAATCAGGATAAAGTAGCAGAGAGATTAAAAACTTTTTCTGGCGTAAAGAGAAGATTTACAGAGAAGCAAGTGATGGACACTATTATTATTGATGACTATGCTCATCACCCTGCTGAGATAAAAGCAACACTTGATGCAGCTCGTCAGAAATATCCTGATAAAGAGATTGTAGCTGTTTTTCAACCACATACATTTACTCGTACAGTAGCACTTCTTAGCGATTTTGGAAAATCTTTGGATTTAGCTGATTATGTATATCTTTGTGAAATTTTCACTTCTGCTAGAGAAATGTCAGGTAATATTACGATTGAAGATCTATTAGCGAAAACCCAAAAAGGATTAGCGGTATTAGGAGAAGAAGATATGTCTCCATTGTTAAAACATCGAGGTTCAGTATTTGTCTTTATGGGTGCCGGGGATGTAGAAAAGTTCGAACATGCATTTGAGATACTCTTAAGTCAATCAAAAGCTCAAACCTAATATAAATTCAAAAAACTATCTCTATGGGGATAGTTTTTTCGTTTTTGGTCTTATTTTCAAAAGAATATCTTCCACCAAAGACGTTCGCTTTTTTGTATTCTTCATTTTTGTTAAAATAAACTAAACATTGTCTTAAAGAACGGATAATAAGAGGAGTCGAAGCATATGTCGGAACAAAAGAAATTATTATTAATAGATGGTTATAGTGTAGCTTTTCGTGCATTCTATGGACTGCATAGTCAGCTAGAGAGAATGAAGAATCGAAATGGATTACATACTAACGCATTGTACGGAATCCATAATATGCTTGAAGTAATCGTCAATAAAGAGCAACCTACTCATGCCCTAGTAGCCTTTGATGCAGGTAAAACTACATTTCGTCATGAATATTTTGAAGACTATAAAGGCGGTCGTTCTACTATGCCTGCTGAGTTTGCTGAACAGATTCCTTTTATCAAAGATTTACTAGCAGGATTTGGGCTGCAATCGTATCAATTAGTAAACTATGAAGCAGACGATATAATCGGAACACTCAGCAAACAAGCTGAAGCTGAGGGATATGATGTAGTCATACTTACTGGAGACCGAGATCTTACACAGTTGGCTTCTGAGAAAGTTAGAGTAGATATTACGAAAAAAGGGGTAAGTGATCTCAAAGAATTTACAGCAGATTCGGTTATGGAAGAAATGGGAATCGAACCTAAACAAATCATCGATATGAAAGGGTTAGCTGGAGATGCTTCAGATAATATCCCAGGTGTATCAAATATTGGTGAGAAAACAGCTCTCAAGTTATTGAAAGAGTATCACTCTATCGAAGAACTTTATGAAAATATAGATGGAATGAAACAGTCTAAACGAAAAGAAAATCTAATCAATGAAAAAGAAACGGCCTTCTTAAGCAAAAAGCTTGCTACGATCGATATAAAAGCACCAATCAAGATAGCGGTACAAGACTTGGATTATACAGGAATGAATATGGAAAAGCTTATTTCATTTTATAAAGAAATGGATTTTCAGTCCCATTTGAATAAGTTAGATACAGAAGAATATATGGAACAGTTAGCAGAAGAAGTTGAAAAAATTGACTATGAATATGTAAAAGAAATAAAGCCTGATATGTTTAAAACTGATATGGCACTTTATATTGAAATGTTAGGAGATAATTATCATCATTCAGAGATCGTTTCTGTTGGCTGGGGAAATGATCAGAAAATTTATGTTGCAGAACCTTCTACAGCCTTCCAGTCTGAAATCTTTAAAAAATGGATCGAATCCGAAGAAATCAGCAAAACGCTTTATGATGCTAAAAGAACTTATGTAGCACTGAACAGGAAAGGTGCAAAACCGAATGGAGCAACGTTTGATATATTATTAGCTTCATATCTACTTACTGCAGAAGATAGTAGTAGTGGGGATGTTGCTGATATAGCAAATAAACACGGTTATAAAGGATTGTCACCTGATGAAGTTGTTTATGGGAAAGGGAAAAAGAAACAGGTTCCTGAAAATCTTGAATTAATGCGAGACCACATCGCCCATAAAGTTCGTGCGATTTACTCATTATCAAATCAGATGAATGAACAGCTAGTAGAAAACGAACAAGAGAATTTATTGAAAGAAATGGAAATTCCATTAGCAATCGTCTTAGCAGAAATGGAAATTCAAGGAATCACTGTAGATGCAAAACGTCTTGAGAAAATGAAAGCAGAATTTGCTGAAACTTTAAATACGATTGAAACAAGAATCTATCAAGAAGCAGGAGAAGAATTTAATATTAATTCTCCTAAGCAGTTAGGAATTGTATTATTTGAAAAAATGGGTTATCCCGTCATAAAAAAAACAAAGACAGGCTATTCTACGGCTCAAGATGTTTTGGAAAAATTAAAGGATCAAGCTCCGATAGTAGAATTTATTCTACAATATAGACAGATTGCTAAGATACAATCCACTTATATTGAAGGATTGCTCAAAGTAATCAACACTGAAACGAAAAGAATCCATACACGTTATTTACAGACTGTAGCTAGAACTGGAAGACTAAGTTCAGTCGATCCAAATTTACAGAATATTCCGGTTAGATTAGAAGAAGGACGTAAAATTAGAGAAGCTTTTATTCCTAGAAAAGAAGGATGGAAAATTTTTGCTTCTGATTATTCTCAAATAGAACTACGTGTTTTAGCACACATTTCTGACGATGAGCATTTAAAACAAGCATTTATAGATGAACAGGATATTCATACTAGTACAGCTATGAGAGTATTTGACTTGGAAGATTCTAGCAAAGTAACAGCTAATATGAGAAGAGACGCTAAAGCAGTTAACTTTGGTATTGTATACGGAATTAGTGACTATGGTCTTTCACAGAGTCTGAACATTACCCGAAAAGAAGCACAAGAATATATTGACACGTATTTCAATCGTTTTCCAGGAGTTAAATCGTTCATCGATGATATTATTAGGGAAGCAAAAGATAAAGGATTTGTTGAAACATTATTTCACCGAAGACGTTATCTTCCAGATATCAATTCAAGAAACTTTAATTTAAGAACTTTTGCAGAGCGGACAGCTATGAACACACCAATACAAGGAAGCGCTGCAGATATTTTGAAAGTAGCAATGATCGATATGGCTAAGCGAATTAAAGATGAAGGCATGGAAGCGACTATGCTCCTTCAAGTACATGATGAACTGATTTTTGAAGCACCAGAAGAAGAAATTCCAGTGCTGGAAAAACTTGTTAAAGAAGTAATGGAAAATGCAGTTGAACTATCGGTTCCTTTAAAAGTTGAAAGTAGTTGGGGTAAAAGTTGGTATGAAGCAAAATAAAAAATATTAAGACTAAGAAGCGGGAATTTTCTCGCTTTTTTGCCTGTATAAAGGGAAAATGAAAGGAAGAAACAAGTGCCTGAATTACCAGAAGTAGAAAGCGTTAGAAGAGGTCTTGAACGTTTATTAAAAGGCAAGCAAATCACTGAAGTTATTGTTTTTTGGGAACGGATTATAGCAGAACCTAAAGAGATCAGTGAGTTTAAAAAAGATATACAAGGTCAAAAAATTCATTCCATTGATCGTAGAGGTAAATTTTTGTTATTTAACCTAACAGATTTTGTTCTAATTTCTCATCTTAGAATGGAAGGTAAATATAGACTTGAAAAAAAAGATACGCCTATCTCAAAGTATACGCATGTTATTTTCAAGTTGGATAGTGGAGAAGAATTGAGATATTTGGATGTAAGAAAATTTGGAAGAATGTCTCTGGTCTCTCACGAAGTAGTTTTTAAGCATCCTTCATTGATTAAACTAGGACCAGAACCGATAAAAGAAGCTTTGACAATTGAAACCTTGGGTCAGGAATTGAAAAAAAGAAAAAAGGCGATAAAAGCTACACTATTAGATCAATCTGTTATAGCCGGAATTGGTAATATATACGCAGATGAAATTTTGTTCGATGCAAAAATAAATCCCTCTCGTATAACCAATACGCTCTCGGAAGTAGAAATATCCAGATTGACTCATTCAGTTTTAAAAGTTATAGATAAAGCAGTGAAAGCTGGAGGAACAACGATTCGCACGTATGAAAATGTTTTTGGAGAATTAGGAACCTATCAGACTAGTCTTAAGGTATATGGTAGAACAGGTCTAGAATGTGTTAGGTGTCAAACAATCATTGAAAAAACAAAAATTGCCCAAAGAGGAACGCATTTTTGTCCTAATTGTCAGAAAATGCCAAGTGAAAGATAAGTAGCTTATGTTAAAACCAATTTACACAAAAGGAAGAGGATAATGACACATATATTAGGACTAACAGGCGGAATAGCTAGTGGAAAATCAACGGTCAGCCAGATTTTCAAAAAGTATAACTTTAAAATTGTGGATGCTGATGTTGGAGCAAGAAAAATTTTAGATCCTGGAACTAAGGGTTTAGAAGAAGTAGTCAAAATTTTTGGAGAGCAGATACTTTTAGAATCTGGATACCTTGATAGAGTTAAATTAGGTCAGATCATATTTAATGATGCGAAAAAAAGAAATCAATTAGATCAATGTCTAGTCCATCATATTCGAGAATGGATTGTATCAGAAAAAAATAAGTTAATTGATCAAAATGAATCTTTGATTATTTTAGATATCCCTTTATTGATTGAAGCCCATTATGAAAATGAAGTAGATGAAATAATGGTTGTAGCTGTCAATGAGGAAACTCAGTTGAAAAGGTTAATGAAACGAAATGACTTTACACCAGAAGAAGCAAAAATGAGAATTGCGTCTCAAATACCTTTATCCGAGAAAATCAAAATGGCAGACATTGTTATTTATAATGAAGGAACAATAGAGGAAACCGAAGCACAAGTCGTTAAGTGGCTCATTAGTAAAGGGTATTACAGCGAATAAAGCTATGGTATAATAAATATAACTAAAAATCAGATAGATTATAAGAAAAGGACTGATGATTGTGCAATGTCCTCGCTGCCAAAATAACGGAAGTAGAGTCGTTGATAGTCGACCTGCTGATGATAATAAAGCTATTCGTAGACGTCGAGAATGCGAGAAATGCGGATTCCGATTTACAACATTTGAGAGACTAGAACAACCACCTATACTGGTTGTCAAGAAAAATGGAACACGTGAAGAATTTAGCCGTGAAAAGCTGTTGCGTGGTTTGAGAAGAGCTTTTGAAAAGCGTCCTGTTACTGCTGAAGAACAAGAAAGAATTGTTAATCGTGTAGAATACAAAATCAGAGATCATGGTGATAGTGAAATACGTTCAACGAAAATCGGTGAGTATGTAATGGAAGAATTAGCTGATTTAGATGATGTTGCATATATAAGATTTGCTAGTGTATACAGACAATTCAAAGACATAGAAGTATTTATGAAAGAAATGCAGGAATTAGAAAAAAAACGAAAAGATCACTAAATGGATAAAACTAACTGGAATGAAAGGGGAATGAAAAAGTGAATTATCCATGGCAGCATGTAAAACCAAAAGATTATTTTTTATTAAGACAGTCTCATCCCCTTTCTGACCAGGATGTCAGAGTGTTAACAACTATATATCAGCCTCTGATCGGTAACGCTGCATATGCACTTTATATGCTCTTAAAAGAGTCTTTACAAAGTAGTGCGGAGTGGACTAGTGGAAAACCGTTATCAGAGTTGTTGACTATACTTGATATGGGTATACCTGAATTGTATCAGGCACGAGTTCGCTTGGAAGGCCTTGGATTGTTGAATGTCTATAAAAGCAAGAAAGAATCAGATCAGTATTTACTTGAATTAAAGCCTCCATTAACAGCTGCTCAATTTTTCAATGATCATATGATGAAACTGATTTTGTTTGAAAAAGTTGGAGAAAAAATGTTTAAAGACATCAGAGAACAGTTTACCAGCAGAGAACCACTTGAAGAAGAGTTTGAAGAGATTACTAAATCTTTTTTAGATGTGTATCATTTCAATATTCAAAAGCATAATCAGCTGACTGCAGCTGATCTGGAAAATAATTTCACTGAAGCTAATTCATTCTCTGCAGCTAAAGAAGTAGTTAAACAAAGTGATTTCGACTGGTCCTTCTTTATTGAAGGATTGAATAGTCATTTTATTGATAAAAAGTCGATTAATAAAGAAATCAAAGAACTGATTCTTTCGTTACATGAAATGTATGGATTGAATGAAATGGAACTTCAAAAATACGTACTTCAAGCAACTGATATAGAATCTTCAATTGTAAATAAAAATAAGTTGTCTCAAGAGGTTCAGCAAGACTTCCATCGAAAACAAGCAAATAAAGTACAATTAACTGATAATATTGATCAAACGATAAAGGCAGAACAAACAAAACAAACTAATCGTCGCTATCGTTTGAGTCAAACTGGTTTTAATGATCATGAGATTGAAGTAATTCTGCATGCTGAAGAAGTGAAGCCAGGAGAATATCTTAGTTCAATCAAATCGCAGAAGGGCGGATTTGTTTCAAGTAATGAACTTTATGTAATTAAAGAGTTGGTAGAACACTCTTCTCTTCCGACATCGGTTATCAATATCTTGATTAATTATGTTTTAATCGGGAAAAATGCTCCAGTATTAGAAAAGAGTCTGGCACTTAAAGTGGCTAATGATTGGGCGATTAGCGGCATAGCCTCACCTGAAGATGCACTGCAGAAAGTAAAACAATTGTATACTCAAACCAGAGAAGCTAAGCGTACAAGACAAAACACTTATGCGTCACAATCTAAAAGTAAAAAAACTTACATCAAAAATGAGACTTTACCTGAATGGGCTACAGAAGAAAATAAAGGCGAAGAAGTCGATAAAGAGAAACAAGAAGAATTCAGGAAACGATTGGAACGTATCCGTAACCGTAAGAAAGGCGGTGGTGAGTAGTGGAAAGTATTCGCAAACAGTTAGATAGCATGATGAATTCAAACAAAATGACTGAAAGATACGAAGAAATCATTCGCAATGAGGTTTTTAAAGATCCAGATGTAAGAAAATTCTTAGCGGAAAATAGTGAAATCCTTGATAAAGAAGCTATTGAGCGAAGTGCAGCTAAGCTCTATGAATTTGTGGTTGAAAAAAAGAAAGCTGCCGCTCAAAGTGGAGAACTCATGCCGGGGTATGTTCCGAAACTTTTAATAAATAATAAGCGTATAGATGTGACATATGAACCTTCTACTGATTTGACAAATCGTCAGAAACAAACAGCGATCAATAAAAGGATTCACTCTATGTATATGCCAAAAGACATAAAAAATTTCAGTATTGATCATTTTGAGAGTACTCCTGGCAGAAATGAGGCTGTGGAAAGAGCGTACGACTTTATTGATCAGTATCTTGAAAATCCGGATGAATTCCAACAAGGTCTTTATCTATATGGAAAGTTTGGTGTAGGCAAGACTTTCCTGCTTGGAGCGATTGCACATGAACTTTCTGAACAGGGATATCCTTCTACGTTGGTACACTTTCCTAGTTTTGCTGTTGAAATGAAAAACTCTATAGGACAAAATACAACAGAAGAAAAGCTGACGGTCTTCAAAAAGGCAAAAATCTTAATGATTGATGATATAGGAGCTGATTCAATGTCAAGTTGGATCCGTGACGATATTTTAGGGGTTATATTACAATATAGAATGCAAGAACAACTTCCAACTTTTTTCTCATCTAATTTTGATATGGCTCATTTAGAAAATGAGCATTTCAGAGTAACACAGCGTGGAGAAAATGAGCCACTGAAAGCGAAAAGAATTATGGAACGTATTAAGTTTCTATCAAAAGAAGTAGAGATGACTGGTGATAATAGAAGACATTCTTAAAATAAAAAAGTATTGAAAGAATGAAAGAAGCGTGTTATTCTACTATTAATCAAATTTTATAAAGCTTAGAGAAAGATACCTTTTTAGGAATTTATTACCAAGAGAGGAAGACAGTAGCTGAAAGTCTTCTATAATAAACCTGAAATTGACCCCTTTCGAGCGCTGTCTTGAACCAAGTAAAGGCAGACGTTACTCTGCGTTAAAGAGCTGAACGAAGTTAGAAGATAGTATTTCTTATTTTCTATGAAGTTGGGTGGAACCACGTTATAAATCACGTCCCATTGAGTAAGTTTTTCTTATTCAATGGGACTTTTTGTATATTTTAAACTTATAAAACTCATTGAATAAATGAAATCACATTATAACTAGGAGGAAATTCAATGTCAGAAATAACAGTTAAACTACCAGATGGTTCTATAAAAGAAGTAGAATCAGGTGCAACTCCAAAAGATATAGCGAGCAGTATCGCAAAGTCACTTGAAAAAAAGGGACTGGCTGGAAAGTGGAATGGGGAGTTAGTTGATTATAATCAACCTTTAAAGGAAGACGGGGAATTGGAGATCGTTACACCTGATCATGAAAATGCTCTTGAAGTATTAAGACACTCAACAGCCCACTTAATGGCTCAAGCAATCAAAAGACTATATCCAGATGTGAAATTTGGAGTAGGTCCGGCAATTGACACGGGATTTTATTATGACACTGATTCAGAACAGCCAATTGTTGAAGAAGACTTGGAAAAAATCGAAAAAGAAATGATGGCAATCGTTAAAGAAAATTTACCCATTGTTCGTAAAGAAATTTCTAGAGAAGAAGCACTTGATTTATTTAAAAATGATCCTTATAAAGTTGAATTGATTACTGACTTACCTGAAGACGAAGTAATCTCTATCTATGAGCAGGGAGAATTTGCGGATCTGTGCAGAGGTGTTCATGTTCCTTCAACTGGCCGTATTCAAGTCTTCAAATTACTTTCATTAGCAGGTGCTTATTGGAGAGGCAACTCTGATAATAAAATGATGCAGCGGATTTACGGTACAGCATTCTTTGATAAGAAAGCGTTGAAAGAATTCTTGAAAATGCGTGAAGAAGCAAAAGAACGAGATCACCGTAAATTAGGTAAAGAATTAGATATCTTTATGCTTTCACCAGAAGTAGGATCAGGTCTTCCATTTTGGTTACCTAAAGGAGCAACGATTCGCCGTGTGATCGAGCGCTATATTACAGATAAAGAAATTAGTATGGGCTATCAGCATGTCTATACGCCAATCATGGCGAACGTTGACTTTTATAAGAAATCAGGACACTGGGATCATTATCATGAAGATATGTTTCCACCAATGGATATGGGTGATGGAGAAATGCTAGTCCTACGTCCGATGAATTGTCCGCATCATATGATGGTCTTCAAAAATGATGTAAGAAGTTACCGTGATCTACCAATCAGAATAGCAGAATTAGGTCAGATGCATCGCTATGAAAAAAGCGGGGCTTTGTCAGGTTTGCAGCGCGTTCGTGAGATGACATTAAATGATGCGCATGTATTCGTTAGACCAGATCAAATCAAAGAAGAATTTCGTCGCGTGATTGAGTTAATGTTGGCTGTTTATGATGACTTTGATATTAAAGACTATCGATTCCGTCTGAGCTACCGTGATCCTGAAAATACTGAGAAATATTTTGATGATGATGCAATGTGGAATAAAGCTCAGTCTATGTTAAAGGAGACACTTGATGAAATGGGGCTTGAATACTTTGAAGCCATTGGAGAAGCTGCGTTTTATGGTCCAAAACTAGACGTTCAAGTAAAAACTGCTCTTGGAATTGAAGAAACATTATCTACTGTACAGCTGGATTTCTTATTACCAGAAAGATTTGATCTAACTTATGTGGGTGAAGATGGACAGGATACACATAGACCTGTTGTAATCCATCGTGGTGTAGTTTCAACAATGGAACGGTTTGTTGCTTATCTGATAGAAAGATACAAAGGTGCATTCCCGACATGGTTGGCTCCTGTACAAGCAAAAATTATCCCAGTTAATTTAGATATCCATGCTGATTATGCCAATGAACTAAATGAAGAATTAGCGGCAAAAGGCTTACGTGTTGAAATTGATAATCGCAATGAAAAAATGGGCTATAAGATCCGACACGCTCAAACACTTAAAATTCCTTATCAAATTATTGTTGGCGATAGTGAAGTTGAAAGTAATAGTGTAAGTGTTCGTAAATATGGTGAAAAAGAAACAAACACTTATCCTAAAGCAGAATTCATCTCTCGGATTTTATCAGAATCAGTAAAATAAATTAAATAATTAAGTATGTATTGACATACTATTGATATTCTGGTATTATATAAGAGTTGAGAAAACGAAGCAGAAGCGCCCGCTTCTCGCCTTTAGGATTTAAATCCTAGGGCAGATATCGAACGTATATAATTCAGAGTAACCGAGTGTTGCTTTGAGTATCAGACTGGATGAAGCAATTCATTCTCTGATAGCGGAGATAAAGAGGGGGCTTTTATTAAAAAGTCTCCTCTTTTTTTCTGCCGTGCTTTCTCGCAAATATTTTGGAGGTGAACCACCATAGCAAAAGACATGATTGTCAACGATCGTATTCGTGCAAAAGAAGTACGTTTGATCGGCAAAGACGGTGAACAGATTGGGGTAATCCAACGCAACGAGGCAATGAGGTTAGCTGAAGATGCCAATTTAGATTTAGTTCTAGTTGCACCAAATGCTAAACCACCAGTGGCTCGTGTTATGGATTATGGTAAATATCGCTACGAATTACAAAAGAAAGAACGTGAAGCAAGAAAGAATCAGAAAGTCGTTAACGTCAAAGAGATTCGCTTGAGTCCAACTATTGATGATCACGATTTCAATACGAAATTGCGTAACGCTCGTAAATTTTTGGAAAAAGGCGATAAAGTGAAAGTATCTATTCGATTCCGTGGACGTGCGATTACTCACAAGGAAATTGGACGTGAAGTATTAGAACGTATGGCGGAAGAAGCGTCTGACATTTCACAAGTCGAATCGAAAGCTAAAATGGATGGCCGTAGCATGTTCTTAATGCTTGCACCGACATCTGAGAAATAAGACAAAAGTGTAGGAGGAAGACAATAATGCCTAAGCAAAAAACACATAAAGGTTCAGCAAAACGTTTTAAAAGAACAGGTTCTGGCAAACTGAAACGTAGCCACGCAAAACGTAGTCACATGTTTGCAAATAAATCTCAAAAACAAAAACGTCACTTACGTAAATCTGCAATGGTTTCACACAGTGACTTTAAACGTATTAGACAACAACTTGCTAAAATGAAATAAGAATTGTACGAGCGCTTTTTCTCTTTCAAAAGCGCAACCAAGGAGGAAATGAAGAATGGCACGAGTTAAAGGTGGAGTAGTTACTCGTAGACGTCGTAATCGCGTCTTGAAGTTAGCTAAAGGGTACTACGGAGCAAAGCATCGCTTGTTCAAAGTTGCAAAACAACAAGTAATGAAATCATATCAATATGCATATAGAGACCGTAAACAAAATAAACGTAACTTCCGTAGATTATGGATTGCACGTATTAACGCTGCGGCACGTATGAACGGTTTAAGCTACTCAAAATTCATGCACGGACTTAAACTTGCTGAAATCGATATGAACCGTAAAATGTTAGCTGAATTAGCAGTGAGCGATGCAGCAGCATTTACTACATTAGCTGAACAAGCTAAAGAAGCATTATCTAAATAGTTTTTAATAATATACAAAGAGGCTGGGACAAAAGTCTTAACAAACAAATAAGATCCGCTGAAAATCTACTTGAGATTTCAGTGGATCTTATTTGTTTATGTAAGCAAAAGGAGCACGGCTTTGATATAATATAATCACCACAAAAACATCATAGAAAGGGTGCTCCTTATGTATACTCAATATACCATGAACCAAACAACCTTGCCATTAGAAATGAACTGTTACTTACCAGAAAATCATATCGTCTACTCTATTCATCAAGTTGTGGAAGATTTAGATGACTCGCAATATCACTTAATTGAAAACGACTTTGGTCGCCCGGCTTATCACCCGAAA
>NZ_FOSJ01000048.1 GCF_900114235.1 Marinilactibacillus piezotolerans
TAAATATTAGAGAAAAGCTTTCGTCAGAAGAAGGGACTCAATTTTATGGTAAACGTAAAATTGATGTAGAACCAACTTTCGGACAGGTGAAGGCCAATTTGAGGTTCACTCGATTTTCAGTTCGTGGAAAATCGAATGTAGAAAATGAAACGAATCTGATCTTCATGGCTAATAACCTACGAAAATATAATAAAAGAAAGAAAAAATAGAATCATTCAGTAAGTAGAACCCCTGAGAGAATTGTATTCTACAATTTTCTCAGGGGTTCTCTATATTTAAAGACTTTCAGAGACTTTTGTCCCAGCCTCTTCATCAATTTATTTAATTATACATTATAGTGTCAATCGTACTGTTTAAATTGTTTGATTTCAATGATAAAGAGAATAAATTTAAGATTATTTTAGATTGTTGCAAAAAAAGAAAATCTTTTTAGGAAGGGTAAAAATTATATTCTACGGAAAATTCCCTCCTAATTAGTTAATTATTAGAATACGGATGATTTTAGATTTTGTACCTCGCTGGAAGGAATAAACTAAGGTATTTAAAAATCAGTAAAATAATAAAAAAGGATGTCCAATTGAAAGCGATAAACCTTAATTAAACTTTATAATCTAAAGTGGAAAGAGAAAAATGATAGTAAAAAATACGTCAATAGGGGTATGCCTATTGACGTATTAGAAATATTATTTAGAATACTTTACCACTTTTGAATATCTTTGCGCTCGCCTTTGAAGTTATTTTGCTTGTTATGACGGGCAGATAGGACTGATTCGACATCGGATACAGATACTCCGGAATCATGCAAGAGAACCCCTAAATGGTACAAAACATCTGCTGTTTCATTTGCAATTTCTTCTTTATTTTTGTTTTTAGCACCTATAACTACTTCAAAGGCTTCTTCTCCAAATTTCTTAGCAATTTTGTCTGTTCCTTTGGATAAAAGATAGTTAGTATATGATTCATCGTCAGAAGACTCTGCACGCTCGCGTATGGTAGCTTCAATATCTTTTAAAGTAAATGAAGATTCTAAATTAAAACAACTATTTGTTCCCGTGTGACAAGTAGGACCAGCTGGATCTACTAGGATAAGAAGCGCATCTTGATCGCAATCCAAGTACATATCTTTAACGTACTGAACATTACCGCTGGATTCGCCTTTTTTCCATAGCCGTTCTTTAGATCTAGAGTAGAACCAGGCGACTTTTTCTTGCTTAGTTAATTCGAATGCTTCTTCGTTCATGTATCCCACCATACGTACTTCTTTGTTTGTATAGTGTTGTAAGATAACTGTTAATAATCCTTTTGAAAAATCAGGTTTTAAGTCTGCATAGTTAGACAATTCGCATTGGCACTCCTTTTTGTATGGAAAGATCTTTTACTTCTTGGATTGATACGTCTTCATCGTGGAAAATGGAAGCAGCCAATCCAGCTGAGACATCTGTTTCAAGGAAAAGGTTAACGAAATGTTCTGCATTACCAGCGCCACCTGAAGCAATGACTGGAATAGTCACTGTTTCTTGGATTAACTTGAGCAATTTATGATCAAAGCCTTGTTGCATGCCGTCATAATCCATGCTGGTAACCAATAGTTCACCAGCTCCAAGTGCTTCTGCTTTTTTGACCCAGTCCAAGGCTCTGATAGTCGTAGCCTTTTTCCCCCCGTGAGTATAACAGAACCAATCTTGCTGTTTTGCATCCCATTTAGCATCTAAAGCAATACAGATACATTGGGAACCGAACTTTTCGCTTGCTTCTTTAATCAGTTCTGGGTTTCTTAGCGCAGCTGAATTCAAACTTACTTTATCGGCACCTGCTTTAAGCAGTTTAGAAATATCTTCAACAGATTGGATTCCTCCACCGATAGTCATAGGAATAAATAGTTCTTTGGCAGTTTGTCTGATTACATCTATCATTAAAGCATGACCAGTTTCGGTTGCTGAAATATCCAAAAAAACCAATTCGTCTGCACCTAAAGCATTGTAGCGTTTTGCTAAATCAACAGGTTTTCCGATTTCTCTTAGACCTTTAAATTGAATACCTTTAACAACCACACCATCTTTAACATCTAAACAAGGAATAATTCTCTTTTTGATCATTTGATACCCTCCCAGAATTCAGGCTTATTTGCAGCTTTACCCACGATTGCAGCTGTAACACCGACTTTTTCAAGTTCATGCATATCTTTTAAGCTTCTGATGCCACCCGAAGCTGTAATGGGATGAGGAGAGAGTGCAACTAGCTTTCCAGTTAATTCTACATTCGGACCTGACATCTTTCCATCTTTTGAAATATCAGTATAGATAATACCACCTAAATCAAATGAAGCTGTTTCTTTAGCAATATCATAAATGGTGCGTTCTTCAGTTTCCGTCCAGCCATTGACTGCTATGTGTTCTTTGACAGCATCCAGACCCAAGTAAATCTTATTTGGATAAAGTTCAGTCATCTTTTTCAACCAGGGTAAGTCTTGGAGACCACGAGTTCCTACAATTACATATGAAGCACCGTTAGATAGATAATAGTCGATGGTTTCTCGTGAGCGAATTCCTCCACCGATTTCAATTGGAACCTTACTATGTTGAAGAAGATTAGTGATAAATTCTTTTTCTGCCGGTTCTTGGTGAAGAGCACCCATCAAATCAACAATGTGAATTCGAGTCACTTGATTAAACTGATTATAATAGCCAATAGCTTCTTCAGCTGTTCTACTCATTACCTCTTTTGATTCGTACTTGCCTTCAGTTAATCGTACACTTTGCTGGTCAATCAAATCGATTGCTGGCCATAATTCGATCATACTTTAAAACCGCCTTTGAGAGCCTGGTCTAATATCTGTAGTCCTTTTTCTCCACTTTTTTCTGGATGGAACTGAATACCTACGATTGATCCTTTCTGAACAATTGCAACCACATCTTCTTCATATTCGGCAGTGGCTATAACATTTTGATCAGTGTGTACTTTGAAAGAGTGGATAAAGTATACATCATCATCAAGAGAAGGAAAACTAGAATGTAGCTTGTTCCATCCTAAATGAGGTACAGTTACGTTACCAGTTATTTTTTTGACTGTTCCAGGAAGATAACCTAATCCATCAACGTTGCCTTCTTCACTATGTTCGAATAACAGTTGCATACCTAAACATATTCCAATAAAGGGTTTTGTTTCTTTAAGATCTTCTAGCACAGGAAGTAGTTTTAGTTCTTCAATTCTATTCATGGCATCTTTATAGTGACCCACACCGGGTAAAATAATTTTATCGGCTTTTTCTAGTTCCTTCTGATCATTTGTAACCATGACTTCATATCCTAAAAATTCAAGAGCGTTTGTTAAATTAGCGATATTACCTAATCCATAATCTACAATTGCAATCATTCTTGAATGACTCCTTTCGAAGAGGGAATTCTATCAATATCTGAATCGCTTAAAGCGATTCTAAGACTTTGAGCAAAAGCTTTAAACAAAGCTTCAATCTCATGATGTGTATTTCCACCACGGATTAAGTCTAAGTGAGCAGTAATTCTTGCATTGATTGCAATAGCGTAGAAAAACTCTTTTACCAGTTCTACATCAAATGTACCAACTTTTTGAGCAGTAAATCTAGCTTCAAAATGCAAGAAAGGACGTCCGCTGATATCGATAACTGAACGTGCAAGTGTTTCATCCATAGGAACGTAAGCAGTTCCGTAGCGCTGGATTTTTGTCTTATCAACATTGAGTTCAGCAATGGCTTGACCAAGTAATATTCCTACATCTTCAGTTGTGTGGTGATCATCAACATCTGTATCACCATTAACTTGAATGTCAAAAACAAAGTGACCATGAAAAGCCAGTAAATCCAACATATGATTTAAAAAACCAACACCAGTATCGATTGTTGAAGGGGTAAGTCCTCGCTTTACAGATAGGCGAATCGAAGTTTCCTTGGTTATACGTTCTTTCTTGATGACCATTTTTCATCTCTCCATCTTTGAATAATTTTTCTGATTTCTTCTAACTCATCTTCTTTTGCGATAGAGTATCGAACAGCTTTTTTTAGGGCAGAAGAATCTTCTTCGGGATACATTCTCGGTAAAAATCCATTCTCAATAATATAATTTCCTAAATCCATAGCATCGTCGCCATAGGTAAACAAGAAATTTGTATGACTTTCAAGCATAGGAATGATATCGCCGACCTCTTCTTTAAAAATACTATGCAATTGTCTAGAAAGAGAACGATTGAGTTCAATAAATTTTTTTAATCTTTCAGGTTGGTTCAGTAAGTGAACAGCGACATTTAATGAAAAAGTATTTAGTGGATAAGGATGAGCAATTGAGTCTAGTAAATCCATGGTTTTACGAGTAGAGGTCGCCACTCCAATACGAAGTCCGGCTAGTCCATATACTTTAGAAAGCGTGCGAAGGCGAATAACATGATCGCCTTTAGGATAATCAGTTAGTTCATCAACAAATTCACCATAAGCTTCATCTAGGATAAAGTATCCATTAACTTCTTTCATCAGTTCTGCTGCTTTGAAGATGAACTCTGAAGGATGTAAGACACCAAAAGGATTATTAGGCTGTGAGAATATAAAAACAGAAGGGCGCAATGCTTTGATTTGTTTATAGGCTTCTTCATAATCAAACGTAAAATCTTCGTTCGATGACAATTTGATGATGTCTTTGCCAAATTGTTTTGCATAGACATCGTACATCACGAAATCTGGATCGAATGTAAGGATGGGACCATTACCTAAGACAATAATAGATTTTTGGATCCATTCATCTGAGCCGTTAGCAAAAGAAACAAGGGTTGGGTCAAGCTGGTTGAAAATCGCATAACTTTCTTGTAAGTCTTGATATTCGTTTTCTGCATATTGATTAAATTGTGTGTCAATTGCGATTTTTGCAATTTCCTTTTCTGTTAGTGCTCTATAAGGACTTTCATTTTTATCAATTCTAATCATTATTTAGTATCCTCCAGTCGGAAATAAAGTGAGTCGTGATGCGCCTGTAACGCTTCTTCTTTTGCCAAACGAATTCCGGAAGGGGCCATTTCAGTGAAAGTTGAAGGTTTCAGATTAATTACTGAATTTGTTCTTAAAAAATCATTTACAGATAAGCCATTTGAAAAACGAGCATTTCCACCAGTGGGAAGAACATGACTTGGTCCTGCAACATAGTCTCCGATTGCTTCTGGAGAGTATGGACCGATAAACAATGCTCCGCCAGTAGTAATCAGATCAACATAAGACTCTGCATCTTTTGTCTGAATAGAAATGTGTTCTCCGGCAATCAAATTAACTACTTCGACGGTTTCTTTTTTTGAAGCAGTATGAACAGAGTAGTGATGGCTTTTCAGACTTTTTGAAATAATAGCATATCTAGGCTGTGATCCAACTTTTTTATCTACTTCAGCCATGATCTCATTTAATTTATCTTTGTTTTCGCTAATTAAAAATGTTCTGGCTTGCACATCATGTTCTGCTTGTGCCAGGAGATCGTAAGCAACCCAATCTGCTCTAGAAGCATCATCTACGACAACAACGATTTCACTAGGACCAGCGATAGAATCGATTCCGACATCTCCATAGACTAGTTTTTTAGCCAAAGCAACATACTGATTTCCAGGTCCAACGATTTTATCAACTTTAGGTATTGTCTCAGTTCCGTAAGCTAAGGCAGCAATGGCTTGAGCTCCACCTATTTGATATACATGATCAACATTCACAATATGACAAGCAGCTAGTATTGCCTGCTGGACCCCATCAGTTTGTGGAGGGGTTACAACAATAGTTTCATTTACGCCTGCTACGTTAGCGAGCACAGTAGTCATCAAGACAGTTGAAACCAGTGGAGCAGTTCCACCAGGTACGTAGATACCAACTCGATTCAAAGGATGGATTTTCTGATATAATTCAGAAGCTTCACTTTGTTTCCATTTAATAGATTTCTGATATTTTTCGATGTTTGTTTTAGCAGTTTCCAGAGAGGTTCTCAGGTCATTATTGATTGATTGATAAGCGTGTTTTAAAGAAGAAGATGGAATTTCTAATTCAGCTAATTCAATCGAATCAAACTTTTTAGAATAATCGAATAAAGCTTGGTCTCCATTTTGCTGGACTTCTTTGATAATAGACTGAACGCTATCTAACAAAGTCCAGTCAATATCATTTTTAGTTGCATAAATTTCTTTGAAGGTATTAGTTGTATACATATCAGCCCATCCTTAATTGATTGATAACTGTTTGAATCTCATCATTTTTTGCAAAATAAGCGTGTTTGTTAGAGATCAAACGAGCATTGATTTCATCTAATTGAACTTGTTCACTCAATCCGTTTTCTTTTAAAGTTGTTCCAGTCTGTACAATATCCATAATAGCATCTGCCATATCAATTGTTGCTGCTAGTTCCACAGAACCTTTTAATTGAATAATCTTGACAGGCTGTTTGATTGAATCAAAATAGTTTTGAGTAAAATTGATATATTTAGTTGCTACTACGGGATATACCTCTTTAGGCTTCTTGGCCGCTATTGCAAAATGGCAATAACCAAAAGGTAAATCCATTAGATTATTAATTTGACGATTTTGTTCGAAGAGAACATCGCTACCTGTAATGCCTAAATCCGCTACGCCTTCTTCTACATAAACAGGGACATCTTCACCCTTCACTAATATGAATCGAATAGCATCTGTTTCTATAACGAGTTCACGTGATACTGATTTTAATGCAGTACTCCAAGTTGTTAAGTTTTTTTCATCAAGGTATTTTATAAAGTCTTTAAGCTGTCTTCCTTTAGATAAAGCCATCGTGATCATAAGTGATATTCCTCCATCAGTTATCTTAAAATTTTAAATGTTCAGCCCAATTCCAAAGGCATTAGTAGGACTAGAATACTGTCCGCCAGAAGCAATCGGTTCTACTTTATCTTCTGAGTATAATTGAATAGAAATACCTTTATAATATGTTTGAGAAGGTAAAGCCAACATATCTCCATAAACGTAAGAGACGTTTGCTTCAATCAAAACACTTTCCCAAAGATTCATTTCTTCGATATGACGTTTCAGATGAGGCATATGTTCTTTTACATAACTGGCTTGCTCTGCAGCGGGGTGAGACATCAATTCCAAAATAGGATGTTCACTGCCAAGCTGTACTTTTAAAGCATCACGATTGCGTTCTTTTATAAACTTGCGTGTTAATTCATCGGCTAATTCCTCTTTAGAGAGTAAATTTTTTAGTAATGTGTTATGACTAATAACTGCAACAGATAAAGATATGTTTAATTTATTTTTGATGTAATCTACCATTTGCTTCATTACAGCAGTTTGTTTAGAAATATCGTTAGTAAAGGTTTCAAGACCATATTGATGTTTTTCATTGGTTAAAGTATATACTGGACCGGAATAAGCAATTTTTTCAGAGTCTAACTGATACTTTTGTCTGTATCGAACAATCGCGTTCGTCCAGTCACTTCTAAGTGCGAATAAAGAGCCTTCATGCTGCCATTTATGGCGTTCGTTCATTAGACCAAGATCATCTTCAGATAACTTTGTCCAATCAAATTGTTCAATTGCAGAGAGATCGATCAAGTCATAGCCTAATCCATAGAAATGATGGAGGAAGTCCAATTCTTGACGTTTTTGATGGAGTATGGATTTGTTCAGGCTTGTTGAATGCATAATATAGCTTCCTCTTTTCATAGTAGTTTAATAATTATTGTTAGCAAAACTTGTTATTAGTAAGTTTTACTAATAACAAAAATAGTAACATAAACCTCGGTTTATATGAATAGATTCAATGAAATTTGTCATGTATACTGCAATAAAGAGAATAAGTAGCTAATAATTAAATTAGTCAGCACTGAAATAATAAGATAATATATAAAATATAGGAAATTGAAAGTAGGTATAAGATGAAAATAGATACACATGTTCATACAAATTATTGCCCTCATGGATCAAATGATAAAATGGAGAACTATGTAAGAAGAGCGATAGAATTAGGTATAAAAAAAATGACATTTACTGAGCACGCGCCATTGCCAATCGTAGATACTGTACCCACTAAAGATAGTGCAATGGACGAAAAAGATATCTATGAGTACTTAAAAGAAGTAAAAGGATTGCAAGCGAAATATAGTCGCAAAATCGAAATAAATGCAGGATTTGAAGTAGATTATATTGAAGGTTTTGAACAGGAGACACGCTTATTTCTAGAAAAATATCCTGAGACGATTAAAAACTCTATCCTGAGTGTACACTTTTTAAAATTACCGGATGAAACATATTTTTGCATTGACTATAGTAAAGATAGTTTTATACAAAAAGGAGAAGAATTAGGATATCAAACACTATATTCGATTTATGAAAAAACAATGGAAAAAGCTTTATCAGAACCTTTTGGAACCATGACACCAAAAAAAATCGGACATATCAATTTAATTCATAAATTTCAGAAAGCATATGAACATCAAGATACGATCAATTGGATTAAGTTGTTAAAAATGACAAAAAATAATAGTTATACGCTTGATTATAATTTTGCAGGTTTGGATAAAAGTTTCTACGGGAAAACTTATCCAAATGAAGAGATTATATCGGAAGCTCTTCATTTGGATCTGAAATTAGAGACTGGTTCAGATGCTCATAAACCAGAAGAGGTAGGGCGACACTTTATTGAAAGAGAGGAATAATAAATGGCTGGAATTGAATATGAAATTATGGAAGAAATCGGCGTGATAAGCGAAAGTAAAAGTGGCTGGAAAAAAGAGCTGAATATTGTAAGATGGAATAATAATGAACCAAAGTTTGACATAAGAGATTGGAGCCCTGATCATTCTAAAATGGGAAAAGGGATGACTTTTTCTGCAAACGACTTGTCTTCCTTAAAAGACTTGCTTAACAAACTAGATTTATAACAATTTCCTTCTCCTCATTTTCATTCAACCAACTTCCAGTAAGCTGAGTTCAGGATAACCATACGATAATAATTATTACGAATCTGAAGTTTATTATTGAAATAATTTTCAGAAACGTTATAATGGAATTAGTTACGAAAAGTAAGGTTAATATAGAAGGGAAGTTTTTAAATATGCAATTTGTTGATGAACTAAAAGCACGTCGTTCTATTTATTCATTAGGAAGTGACGTTGCAGTATCAGAAGAAGAATTAGTTAGTTTAATAAAAGAAGTAGTGAGAGAATCACCAACTTCATTTAATTCTCAAACATCAAGAGTAGTTATTTTATTCAATGATGAACATAAAAAATTGTGGAGTTTTACTGAAGAGTTACTTAAACCATTAACTCCAGAAGCAGCTTTTCCAAATACACAAGCTAAACTACAAGGTTTTGCTAGCGGTAAGGGAACAATCCTTTTCTTTGAAGATCAAGATGTAGTGAAAAACTTGCAAGAACAATTTGCACTATATGCTGATAATTTCCCTATCTGGTCTGACCAAGCTAGTGGAATTGCTCAAGTAAATGTCTGGACTGCGCTTGCTCAATTAAACATTGGAGCTAATCTACAACACTACAACCCTGTAATTGATGAAAGAGTTGCACAGGAATGGGGAACTCCTTCAAACTGGAAACTTAGAGGACAATTAGTATTTGGTTCACCAGAAGCTCCAGCGGGCGACAAAGAATACATGAATGACGAAGACCGTTTCAAAGTATTCGGCAAGTAATTAAAAATAATGAAAAAAGCATAAGAAATAGCATATCAAATAACAGACCAGATCATATACGATTTGGTCTGTTATTTTTATATAAACGATTACTGGATATTAATAATTGATTTAACATAAGAACTCGTAATCCTGATAGTGTAATGTCAATTATTTCCTATGTGAATTTGAAGGTTATTTAGAGTACTGATTTTTAAACTAAGAGGATAAATGTTATCTTATGATAAAATAGGAGTAGAGGTTATGAACAAACGTACTTAAACTAATGAGCAGAAGAGTTGACGAAAGATGCATAGGAGGAATACTCATTATTTCAATGTTACAGGTAAAACAAAATAAGATAGAGATACTTAGGAAAGGTAACAAAGGAAAAACAATTGTTGTTTTGACAGGGATGGGCTGCTCCTTTGATGAGTGGTACAACATTACACAGACTGTAGGTGAAACAAATAGAGTAGTTATGTTTCATCGACCTGGACTCGGTAAAAGTGAAATTGGGAATGAAGTCCGTAATACGGAGGCAGTTGTGAAAGAATTGAATGATTTATTATCAGTTCTTGAAATAATTGAGCCAATTATATTGGTTGGTCATTCATATGGCGGGTTGGGTGTACAACATTTTATTAAAGTTTATCCTGAAAAAGTTGTAGGAATAGTATTAGTGGATTCAACTTCTGTCGACTTAGAGGAATTAGACATGTTAAATTTACCTGTATTGGATGAAGATGAGGCTGATAAAATTTGGTTAGAGAAATGTAAAACATATGCTTCAATGAAACAAGAACAATTAAGAGAAATCATTAATCCTATTCTTTCTGAAAAACTAAATTTATTTCCTGAAGAGGTTAAACAACGATTATTAGATTTTCAAGTAACCCCCTCTTTATACAAAGCAATGTATTCTGAAATCAGTAATTGGAAACAAGATGCTAAGATAATTAAGTCTTTAGAGACAACTCTCAATGTACCGCTTATTGTCTGTCATATGGCGAGATAAAGAGTTTTGTATTAAGCAGGAAGCCCAAAGTGGCTTACCAGAAGAAGAACTGAGAATCTTTGAAGAAAAATGGCAAGAGCTCATTGTTAGACAAGGAAAACTCATTAACAACAGCAATATTGTATTTGTACGAAGTTCAAGCCATTCTATTCATATGGATAGACCAGATATCATTATTCAATCAGTTTCAGATATTGTGGATAAATGTATTTGAAGTAATCAGAGATATAGAGGAGTAAGAAAATAAAAAAAGAGCACTTGGATAGTAAAAATCCAAACGTTTTTGTATGCTTTTGTATCTATTATATATGGTGATAGTACTTTTCAGTGTGTTACTTGAATTAATGTTTTAATTTTTCTCCACAAATTTACCCGTATTTGGACTGATGAGTAATTTGAACTGCTTTGATACGGCTAGAAAAGCAGAAGAAATGAAAGATGTCTTGAGGTCGGTTGGGTTGAATACTAAGAATCCTTTACTCAGAATTGTTACTCTTGGTCTTACAGTTATTCCAGAATATAAATACAGTGACTTAGGACTGGTAGATGTAATGAATACTTCCCTAATGCCGATTTTTCCCAATCAATAATTAAATAAAAAACTTCCAATGAGTAATTGTATCTATTCGATAAGAGTTACCACGTTGGAAGTTTTATTTTTATTGAAATTTTAAAGCATCCTTTGCAAGCTGATCAGCTAATTCATTGAATTCTATTCCAGAATGAGCTTTCACTTTCTTAAATTCTACCTCAATATTTTGGGATAATTTTTTGAAATAAGTAACATAATCTTTTGATACAGCCTTGTTCGTACGCCACTTTTCGGTAGCCCACATTTCGATACCTAAGTAGTCGTAATGAATGACGACTTTTTTATAACCATTATTTGTCGCCCATTTGATCGCATTGAGGCTTCCAAAACATTCTCCAGCAATTTGAAAGCTTTCAACATATTTAGCATCGTTATCGGAATTGTTAAGGGTTGCCAGTACAGTGTTGTCTTTCAACATTACAACTCCGTAGCTGTAACGATTATTCAGCTTGTCGAATGAGCCATCCACATAAGCTGTTACAGTTTCTTCATCAGAAACAGGTAAACCCTTTTTGGAAGAGGACAGGTAATTCTCTGCTTCTTTTTTTGTTGAGAAAGATTTGAATTCTGCTCCTGAGAAACCAGAAACTTGTTGTTGAGCTTCTGTCCAAGTTGTATAAATACCTGGATTTTTACCTTTTTTGATTGCATAAAATTTTTTAGCCATACTTACCTCCGATTGATTGCGCACTTATTACTTTATGAAACTATAAAGCGAATGTCAATATACTTAATACAGATATAAACTAAAAGTAATTAGTTCGCATTGACAAGAAAGTTGCGATTAAGTACATTAAAGCTATCTGATAATTAGATAGTATAGTCGATCTTATCATAAGAGAAAATTCTTAAATATTAACACTTTTAAAAATCTCAAAGCTTTAAAAAGTTGAGATATTAAATTTGAAAGTAATTCTTGAGCATGGAAATTTATTTAAAAACGGAGCTAAAAAGTTTTTAATAAGGGGATTTTATATAAAGAATGCTGATAAAAAAGAGCAAAGTATTGGTTGACGTCTGTTATAGAATCAGTGAATAAAGGTACTATCACATTAATGATACACAATTTAAGCCACTAATATGAAGAAATTTTTCTTATCCGTGGACTTTCTATTATAATATAAGAATAATGTAATTGAGAGGATGTTTCAAATGACAACAAGTACACAAACAGGCCCGTATAGAGTGGATCATGTTGGAAGTCTTTTAAGACCTGAAACTTTAAAAATAGCAAGAAGTTCTTTTGAAAAAGGAGAGATTTCAAAAGGGCAGTTGAAAAATATTGAAGATCAAGAAATTAAAAGAATTATAGAAAAACAAAAAGAAATCGGATTAAAAGCGATCACTGACGGAGAATTTCGACGTGGATGGTGGCATCTTGATTTTATGTGGGGAATCAATGGAGTCGAAAAATATCGGAAAGATCATGGATATAAATTTGCAGGAGACATTGAGAGTGAGCCGTTAGATGTGCGTACTACAGACAAAGTGAGTTGGAATAAAAATCATGAGTTCTTAGATCATTTTAAATTCCTGCAAAAGTACGTGGGAGAAGATGCTGTATCGAAATTTTCTATTCCCAGTCCAAACCAGTTCTTACATGAAGGGATCAGAAGGGAGGAACACTATTCAACTATAGAGATGTTCTGTAAGGATTTAAGAAAAGTTTATAATGAAGCAATACAAGATTTTTATAATTTAGGATGTCGTTATCTTCAAATTGATGATGTTTTTTGGGGATTTCTAGCTGCGGACGGAATTAAGGGTGAACTCATTCCAGAAGAAGAATGGGAACTATTAAAACAAATGGCTAAAGAAAATATCCAAGATATAATCTATAATAAACCTGACGACTTAACATTAACAACTCATGTTTGTCGAGGAAATTATCGCTCTTCATATGCAGCAGCCGGACCTTACTATCCAGTTGCTAGAGAATTATTTGATGAAATTTCATATGATGGATATTTTTTAGAATATGATGATGACCGCTCTGGAGATTTTGGTCCTCTAGAAAATTTTACGGGTAAAGGTAAAATTGTTTTAGGATTAATGACTTCGAAATTCCCAGAGTTAGAAGATGTTGAAGTACTGAAAGACCGTATAAATGAAGCTGCAAAGTATGTACCAAAAAATCAGATTTGTATTAGTCCGCAATGTGGCTTTGCATCTACGGAAGAAGGAAATATTTTAACTGAAGAAGAACAATGGGCAAAATTGTCTCATTTAATTGAACATGTAGATGTACTATTTGCTGACTAATTGAGATTTCAGTTTAAAGTTCAATAGATTATATAATTGGGAGAGGTTATAGTGTTAAGAGAATTTTGTGCTGAAAACTTTACTGACATAAAAAAAACAATACGAGCTGGTGCAGATAGAATAGAATTATGTGATAACCTCGCTGTTGGAGGAACAACGCCTTCCTATGGTGTGATTAGATACGCTATAGAATTTTGTAAAGATAAATCTGTTTCAATCATGACAATGATTCGCCCTCGAGGGGGGGATTTTGTCTATACATCAGATGAAATAGAGATAATGAAGCAAGATATTAAAATGGCTAAGGAAATTAAAACAGATGGTGTTGTATTCGGGTGTTTAACTTCCCAAAAGCGCATTGATCGTGAAAACATGAAAGAATTACTCACTTTAAGCACTGGATGTGAAGTAACTTTTCATATGGCTTTTGATCAAATTCCAGTCAAATATCAACTTGAAGAACTTGACTGGTTAATAGAGCAAAAAGTTACTCGTGTATTAACTCACGGAGGCTTAAGCGGAACTCTTCAAGATAATAGTGAAATAATAAATAAACTGATTGAACATGCTGCTGGAAGAATTGAAATTTTGCCTGGTGGAGGTGTGACATATCAGAATGTATCGCAATTAGCTCACATTATTCCAGCAAGTCAATTTCATGGTACTAAAATTGTTGATTTTTCAAATTGAAGAACCCGGCTATCGCTTGAGTATTCAAACGATAGCCGGGTTCTTAACTATAATAAATATCTTATTAAGAATGTATATCATCGTAAAGGAGATTACGTTCTCTGAAAAATTTGAATGCAAACTGACCAATTGTTAGAAAGAAAAGGAAAGAAAATGGTATGAAAAATAGCAGAGATTCTCTAACAAGGTTAATAGATGCGACATGCCAGTAAGTAAAAGTTACTGCAGTAGTCAGTAATCCATTTAACGATAGAGAAGCAAGTGAGTTTTTGGAAATATTGTTAAGAAATTTAATACTTAGTGCTAAACCCAAAGTAATCAGAGCAGTGTATCCTAGCATATTAGTAATAGCGAACAATCCAATGGAGGTAAGTAACTGAATTTCTGAATAAATGTGAATCCCAGCTAAACCTAAACTGGTTAAAATTAGAAATTTTGTAGGTAATGTGGAATGGATTCTCACTAACCATGCAAGTAAGGCTAAACCAGTATAAAGGATCGTTCCAATAATCATTGAGCGACTATTTCCAGAGTAGCGAGGTAAGACGGAAGAAAATAATCCCCAGAACATTAAAATGATGGACATAACAAAAATTCCATTAAATAGAAATGAAAAAGTTGATTTATTCATATTATTTATTCTCCTTTCAGTTGTATAGTTTTATTATATGTTAATAATTTATCATAGAGTTATTGTAAGAACGAATGATTTGCTTAAAAACATCCGTGACAACTGCTAGTAAAACAGGCATACTATAAGAGAATGTGATATAAAGGAATGATTACATGATACATAAATGGATGCTTCAGATTTTCAGACGTCGAGTCTTATTGGCTATACTTATATTGATTCAATTTGGAATTTTTGCTGTTTTAGTCAATCAGTCCATTGCTTATTCAATTGTTTTGAAGACTATATTTACTTTTCTTTCCATTGGAATTGCATTGCATGTAGTTTGGAAGAAAGGAAAAGAAGCCTATAAAATTACTTGGATATTACAAGTGCTGATTTTTCCAGTTTATGGTGCTTTGTTTTATTTAATGTTCAACCGACAAACTAAAACAAGAAAATTACAGAATAAATTAGAAAAGGTATATCATCTTCATCAGTCATATTTACATAATGATCAGTCAGTATTCGTTCAAGCAACTATGCAATATCCAGAACATGGAGCGCAGATGTACTATCTTCAAGAAACAATGGGATTTCCTGTATATAATCAGACAGAAGTCAAATATTATCCACTTGGGGAAGAATATTATCAGGCAATACTTGAAGAACTAGTCAAAGCAGAAGACTATATCTTTTTCGAATTTTTTATTGTCTCTGAAGGAAAGATGTGGACAGAAATAAAGGAAATTCTGATAAAAAAAGCTGCCTTAGGTTTGGATGTAAGAGTAATGTACGATGATATAGGAAGTTTTATAACTATTCCTAAAAACACAAAGAAACAATTGATGGAAAAAGGAATTGACTGCCGTATCTATAATCCTTTTCATCCAGTGCTGACTTCTTCACAAAATAATCGAGATCATAGAAAAGTGCTATCAATCGATGGAAAAGTAGCTTTCACAGGTGGAATCAATATTGCAGATGAATATATAAATGAAATTGAACGGTTTGGACACTGGAAAGATACAGGAATTAAAATGAAAGGTCCAGCAGCGTGGAGACAAACATTGATCTTCTTAGAACTATGGCAGACTATGGATGAGAATCTATTAGAGAGCGAAATGAATCTGCTTCTTCCAACATTCAAAACTACAGGGCAGCCAAAAAAAACCGGATATGTTCAGCCATTTGCAGACAGCCCAACTGATACACAAAACGTAGGAGAACAAGTTTTTGTAAAAATGATTTATAAAGCTGAAAAATCGGTATTTATTAATACACCCTATTTAATTTTAGATGAAAATCTGGAAACAGCGCTTATACTAGCAGCTCAAAGTGGAGTAAAAGTAAAAATAGTATTGCCTAAAATCTGGGATAAATATTTAGTTCATATGACAAGTCGTTCTTACTATAGAGATTTGATCAATGCTGGTGTAGAGATCTATGAGTATACAAAAGGTTTTATGCATGCTAAATCGATCATAGTAGATATGGAAGTCGCTGTGATAGGAACGATTAATTTTGATTATAGAAGTTTATATTTACACTTTGAAAATGCTGTTGCTTTATATGGAGTGCCAGCTATTAAAGATATGATCGAAGATTTTGATCAGACTATTTTAGAAAGTGAGAGAATCAAAGTCGAAGACCTATCTCAGTCGCTTATTGCAAGGTTTGCTAAAAGAATTCTAAGATTATTTGCGCCGCTAATGTAAAAACAAAAAGATTGTGAAAGATTAAGCCAGATTCATATGAAGATATTTTTTAGATAGAAGCTGATGAATAAACGGCTTATTATAGAAAGAAATGAGCGTAGAAAAAACTTATTATATACGTTTTGTTAAACTGGTGGATAGGTTACACTGAGTTGGACAGAAAAGATAAGGTGTGTATACTAAACAAACATACACAGGAGGAATCTATCATGTCTACTCGTCGTCCACGTCGAACTTATACAGAAGAATTCAAGAAGCAAATTGTTGATTTACACAAAGCAGGAAAATCAAGAAAAGAAATCATAGAAGAATATGACCTTACAGGATCTGCTTTTGACAAATGGGTACGTCAACATAATCAAACCGGTTCATTCAAAGAAAAAGATAACTTAACACCTGAACAGAAAGAATTGAAAGAATTAAGAAAAGCCAATACCCAGCTTCAAATGGAAAATGATAT
>NZ_FOSJ01000053.1 GCF_900114235.1 Marinilactibacillus piezotolerans
TGTAGAGAATCAGGTGATTCTTGCGATGATAGTCTACTTATTGACGTTACTGATGAAACTTGAATTAAGGTTGAAATCAAGCCTCTTCACAATTTTGAGACAAATCAGAGCGTTACAGTATGAACCGTTTGAGTGTTTCAAAGCATCGTTCGCACCTGGTTAAGTGAAAGAAAGTGCAAATAGACTAAGCGACAACTGAATAACCCTAAAAATTTCTGGAAAAAGTCATCCCTTGCGCCAGCAATTGACTTTTTTGGAAATTTTAATGAAAACTACTTGTGATTAAAGTAACAATGTATAAAAATCATTTATTCTAAGTTTTATGCAACACTAGTGATTAATAATACCAAATATCAAACTTGTTATACTAAATATATAAAGGTAAAGAGAGTCAAAAACAAATCCATTTAAAACGATTCCTATAAGACCTACTGCAAAATTTGCCAGTGCACCACCCCATAGATAAAGCTTATAAGGCATGGGTTCTACATTACTTGGTGGAATCATTAAACATTGCCCAGCAGTTCCTGCAATAGAAAAACGAGCAATCCTAAATTTACTTTGCTCTTTAACAAGGGCCCAGCTCATCACTCTAAAGTATAAAAATCTATATCCAGTAAGTTTGGCTGCTATCAAATGCCCTAATTCATGGATAATAATATGAACGATACTAAATAACCCTATTGCTATTAGAATAAATCCGAGTTGAAACCATAATTCCGTTAGGTCAGAGTTCACTTCAGAAGAATGATAGCCAGTCCAACCGCCTATTCCTGCACTGACTAAGATAATTAAGATAAAAAAGAATTTTTTCATATGTGCACCTTTCAAAGATATTGGATTACTATCTATTATAGACGAAAACCTATTTATAGACTATCAAAAAATTTACATGGAGCAGAATGTATGATCTATGGTAAAATCTGATAAAGAACGAAACAAAGGAATGGATAAAGTGAGCAAATTTCACGAAATATTTTTAGAAATTGAATCAGCTATTTTGAATCAGACATATAAATCCGGAGAACTACTCCCCAGTGAAAATGAATTGACAAAACAATACAATGTTTCACGCGAAACAATTAGAAAAGCTCTAACATTGTTATTAGAGAATGGTTACATTCAGAAAAAGCAAGGGAAGGGATCTATTGTACTAGATGTAAAACGTTTTAATTTTCCTATATCAGGATTAACTAGTTACAAGGAACTACAAGATTCTCAAAACATTGGTAGTCAAACGATTCTAATTGAAAATAAAATCACTTTGATTCCAAAACATATTGCTGAATTCTTAAAGGTTTCTGAAACTACTAAAGTACACACTGTTATTAGAGCAAGAAAACTTAATGACGAAGTCGTCATACTCGATAAAGACTACTTACTGACTTCGGTAATTGAAGAAATTCCTGATGAAGAAGCCGAAAATTCATTATATTATTATATTGAACATAAACTTGGTTTAAAGATTGGCTATGCAAGAAAAGAATTTACTGTAGAGCCTGTTACCGAAGAAGATCGCAGACTGATGTCTCTACATGGGGATCATCATATTGTCGTTACCCGTAGTGATGTGCATTTAGAAGATACTAGGCTATTCCAATACACTGAAAGCCGTCATCGCTTAGATAAGTTCCGCTTTGTTGACTTTGCCAGACGACGTGGACCACAAACTTACTGATTAGAAAAAGGGGAATTTATGTGGATTACACATAAATTCCCCTTTTTAATTTTTCTTACTTAATGAGTTGTTCCACCAATCATTTTCAAGTCTGGTTTTCCGTCAAATTCGACGATTGCTTCGACTGCTTTTGTAATTCCTTTTGATATATCTTCAAGATTCATCGCCGGTTTTCCAGGTTTATCTAATACTTGGGCTGGAATAAACGGAACATGCATGAACCCTGCTTTGATATTTGGATATTTCTTATCAATCATATATTGTACTTGATACATGATATGATTACATACAAAAGTCCCAGCTGAATTTGATACAGATGCAGGAACGCCTGCATTTTTCATTTCTGTTACCATTGCTTTTACAGGTAACTGAGTAAAATAAGCTGCCGCTCCATCTTCTTTGATTGCTACATCAATCGGTTGATTGGTTTCATTATCAGGAATTCTTGCGTCATCTACATTTATTGCAACACGTTCCGGTGTCAGTTCAAATCTTCCACCTGCTTGTCCAATATTCAATACATAATCAGGTTGAAATTCCTCAATTGCTTTTTCTGTAACCTCAGCACTTTTATAAAATACTGTGGGGATCATAACTTTTTTTATTTCGGCTCCATTAATGGTATCAGGAATCTTCTTAACTGCTTCCCATGCCGGATTTAAGCTTTCTCCACCAAATGGATCGAATCCAGTAATTAATATTTTCATTATAATCTCTACCTTTCTTGCTTTATTATATCAGAAATTAATTTACAAAAGTAAGCGATGCGTTCTAGAATGCCCAGAAGTACATTAAGATAATATGGAAAACGATCATAATCAATGCCATAGGAATTTGTTCTTTAATTACACCATTATCATCTTTCATTTCTAGTAAAGCTACTGGTAAAGCATTGAAATTTGCAGCCATTGGAGTCATTAAAGTTCCACAGAATCCAACGGTCATAGCTAAAGCACCCGCAACAGCTGGATCCCCACCTTGAGAGATAACAAACGGAATACCGATTCCAGCGGTGATAACGGTAAAAGCTGCAAATGCATTTCCCATGATCATTGTAAAGAGTACCATGCCAAATGAATAGGCAATAACCCCAATTAAAGGATTTCCTTGAGGAATGAAACTTGAAATAGCATCAGCAATAACATCCCCTACACCAGCCTCTGTAAAAATAACACCTAAGGCAGCCAATAATTGCGGTAAAAATCCTACTGCTCCAACTTGTTGAACCATTCTGTTACCATCTTCTAATGCTTCGTTAGGTGATGACTTCGTAATAATCATCGCTACAATCAGTGAAGTAACAGCTCCGATTCCAATCCCAGCTTGTCCACCAAGTGGGGTAAACTGTGCAACGCCAACTGCTACGACTGCAAGTGTAACGACTGGAACAAAGATAAGGTTACCTAGGCGTTTACTTGAAGCTTCAGCTTCCGCTTCTTTAACTTCTTTTACCTGATTCATTCTAACTTGTTTAGTTAAAGTCAATATACCTACAATCATCAAGATCGCACCATTGACGACTGAAGGGATAAAGTTTCCGATTGCAAACACAATTCCAAGTAATAACCAGAATATTGAAGTGCCTAGCCTAGTAGGATGTGTTTTATCCATCGCCACTTTAAATGCGACATAACCTAGTAGTAATCCAACCAGAATAAAAAAGAACTCTAATAAATTGTTTATAAATGTCTCCATTATTATTTACCTTCTTTCTTATCTTGGTTAACTTGGCCGTACTTACGTTGCATACTACGGTCAAATAAAATATTAGAAATGATAACAATAACGAGCGCCATCAAAGCAACTGGTACAGTTGCGACAACAATATCTACAGGTGAAATAGCGTATCCTAATGATTCTAGTGTACTTGTAATCAAGAGAACGCCTGACGCTGCTACAAACGTATTTTGCGCAAAAAAGTTTCCGAAGTTCTCAGTTGCTGCAGAACGCGCTTTAATTCTTTCTGAATCTTTCTCACTGATTTCTCCATATTTTGTCTTAGCAGCTGCTTGAGACATAGGTTCGATCAATGGACGGACAAATTGTGTATGCCCCTGCATGCGAATAGAAAAAGTGCCCGCTAATTCTCTAAACACCATATAGATCGAGAATAAGCGACCTGCAGTAATCCCACTGATTTTTTCCAATATATGAACAGCTTGCTGGCGCAACCCTGCTCTTTCAGCAATTCCAATCATTGGAAGTGTTAACAAGAATAACGTTACTAATCGATTGCTTACAAAAGCTTCTCCCATTAATGAAAGAAATTCAAAAAATGATATACCAGAAACTAGTGCTGTTACCAAAGCAGCGATTAAGACAACTGCAATCGTGTCAAACTTAAAAATAAATCCAACAACAATAATTAAAATACCTATTAAACGAATAATTTCCACTTTGTATCCTTCTCCCCAAAAAATATTATAAACCTCTCACGAAATTAAATGATAGCACCTTAATTGATGAGAGTCAAAGATCAAATAATCTAAAAATATACACAAGTTTTTCTAATCGTTAATATAATTTGCATAAATAAAAAGAGCCTTTTGACAGTAAGGGCTCTACTGTCCAAAAGACTCTTTCGTTTATCATTTAATTAATTTAATAAAAATGCAACAGTTTCGTATGGCTGCATCATAAATGGTTCTTCGAGAATACGTTCGTTTCTGTTTCCAACTAAATAACTTGCATCCATATCTAATAATTCTTTTGGGATTTTAACGATGGCTTCATCTGCATAAAAATGGTTCAAAACTAATAGTTTTTTATCTTCATATTCTCTTATATATCCAAACACACTCTGATGTCCAAGTTCAAACGGTTCATATGATCCTTCTTGGATAATTGGATATTCTTTACGTAATTGAATCAGTTTCTTGTAATAATCTCGAATTTGTTTACTGACCATTTCATTTTCAGTATTTAATTCTGTAAAGTTTTCAGATACTTTCAGCCAAGGTTCTCCACTAGAAAATCCTGCATTTTTCTCTTTATTCCATTGCATTGGTGTCCGAGAATTATCTCTAGATTTCTCTTGAATGATTTCCATAATCTCATTTTCTGCAAGGCCCTTTTCTTTCAGTTCTTTATAGGCATTATGTGTTTCAATATCTATATAATCTTCAATCTGATTATAGTTTGGATTTGTCATTCCAATTTCTTCACCTTGATAGATATAAGGCGTTCCCCTAAGCAAATGAATGGTTTGTGCAAGCATGGTGGAAGTTTCAATCGGATAATTTTCAACATCTCCAAATCGACTGTTAGCACGAGGCTGGTCATGGTTATTCCAAAAGACTGCATTCCATCCATCGCCTTCATCCATTCCTCTTTGCCATTCATCTAATAATTTTTTCAACTCTATAAAGTCGAATGGGGTCTTTGTCCATTTTTCACCATCTTTATAATCAACTTTTAAGTGGTGGAAGCTGAAAATCATAGATAATTCATTACTTTCAGGAGTAGAATATCTGATTCCATTTTTGACAGTAGTAGAACTCATTTCTCCAACTGTAATGACATCATCATATTTACCAAAAGTTTCCTGGCTTAATTCTTTAATATAATCGTGGACAATCGGTGTATCTGTATAATGAGACTTCCCAACACCATCCACTGCGTCCTTCAGCACTTCTGCCTTACCGATCACATTGATTACGTCAAACCTCAATCCTTTGACACCTTTTTCAAGCCAGAAATTGACTACTTCATATAGTTCTTTTCGCATGTCTGGATTTCGCCAGTTAAGGTCGGCTTGAGTTTTATCGTATAAATGTAAATAGTATAGATCAGTATCAGCAAATTTTGACCATGCTGGTCCACCAAATTTAGATTTCCAGTTCGTTGGCAGGCTCCCATCTGGCTGTGCTTCTCTTAATATATAATAATCCTGATACTTTTTATCCCCTGATAAAGCTTTCTGGAACCACTCATGTTCAGTAGAGGTATGATTCAATACCATATCCAGCATTAAAGTAATCCCCCGTTTTTCGGCCTCTTGTACTAATGTATCAAAATCAGCCCATGAACCGAAAAGTGGATCAATAGATGTATAATCTGCTACATCATATCCATTGTCATTCTGGGGAGATTTGTAGAAGGGATTCAACCAGAGCATATCTACGCCTAAATCTTCTAGATAAGGGAGTTTTTCAATGATTCCTCTTAAGTCTCCTACCCCGTTTCCATCTGTATCCTTGAACGATTTTGGATAAATCTGATAAATGACTTTATCATGAAAAGTTGTCATATTTTCTATCCTTTCTAGATTATAAAAAGGACTGAGCCACAAGTACCGCTTATCGGTCTATAATTAAGATAGACGTTTGCCGGCCTTGTAGAACCAGTCCTTTCTCAAGTTCTTTTAATGGTTTGTTAGCTTAATAGCTATCTTATCATCAATCAAAGATCACTACAAAAACTTAAATTATCTCCTACTGTCCTAACTTAGGAATTGGTAAATGATTATTTTCCCATTTAGTTAAGATTCCTTTCTTCTCAAAGAAAATGGTCAATATAATTGGAACAAAGAAAGCCACAGCCATCGCAATGAAGAATCCAATCATTGAGTCCGTTTGAATACTCAAGAATCCAGGTAAACCTCCGACTCCAATTGAGTTAGCTGTTACACCTAGAGCAACTGAGATCATGCCTGCAAATGCAGATCCAATCATTCCAGCCACAAAAGGATAAACAAACTTGATATTAATTCCGAATAAAGCCGGTTCTGTTACGCCCAGATAGGCTGAAATAGCAGCAGGAATAGATACTTGTTCTTCTTTTTTATTACCCCAGTGCATGATAATCATACCTAAAACTGCTGATCCTTGAGCAATATTAGACAATGCAATCATTGGCCACAAATTCGTACCACCATAGTCAGCCACTAGTTGTAAATCGATCGCATTAGACATGTGGTGTAAACCAGTTATAACAAGTGGTGCATATAATCCACCGAATACAAATCCGAATAGCCAGTTAAAGGTTCCAGATAGTCCCCAGTTTACTACTTGAGATAATCCAGTTCCTAGTGTCCAGCCAATTGGTCCAATTACTGCATGAGCAATAAAAATCGTTGGTACTAATGCAAATAATGGAACAAAAATCATTGAAATGGCTTCAGGTATGACTTTACGTAACCATTTTTCAAGATAAGCAAGTAAGAAACCAGCCATCATTGCTGGAATGACTTGAGCTTGGTAACCAATTTTATCTAATTGGAAAAATCCGAAGTCCCAAGTTTGTACATCTCCTGCTAGAATTTCTTGAACACCATATGCATTCAATAATTGCGGAGAAACTAATGTAATCCCTAGAACAATTCCTAGAATCTGAGTCGTTCCCATTTTTCTAGTCACACTCCAGGTAATCCCTACAGGTAAGAAATGGAAAATCGCTTCACCCGGAAGCCACAAGAAATCATTTACCCCTGCCCAGAATTGAGACGTTGCAACAATTGTTTGATCCCCTAATGATTCAAATGCGATTCCTTCCAAGACATTACGGAATCCTAAAATTAAACCACCAATAATAATTGCGGGAATAAGTGGCGTAAAGATTTCAGCTAATGCAGCCATCAATCTTTGTAGCCAGTTCATATGTTTTGCTCCAGCACTTTTCACATCATCTTTAGAAACTCCTTCAAGTCCGGAAACATCTGAAAATTCATTATAAAAATCCGCTACCCTATTACCAATAATAACTTGAAACTGACCGGCCTGAGTAAAAGTTCCTTTTACAGATGGAATATCTTCTATTCTTTTGACATCTGCACCAGATGGATCATCTAGAACAAAACGCATACGAGTGGCACAATGAGTGACCGCATTGACATTTTCTTTTCCGCCAATGGCATCCAGCAACTCTTTTGCGTCATTCTTAAAATCTGCCATGTTTTTTCCTCCTAAAAATTTATTTTCGACAACTTGTATATACAAGTTAACTTCTAAAATTATAATACTGTAAAACATTCTCGATTGCAAGCGTTTTATCTTAGATTTCAATATATATTATATTTTTCCACCCCTTTCTATAGAATCATCTTCTTCCTGTCTAAAATATTTATAAAATGCACACATAATTAACTTTAAAAATAAATTAAAATTATTTTATATTGTTCAAAAAAATAAAAAAATCTGGCTTAAGTTCAGTATTTCCCGAACTCAAACCAGTCATTCGCATATTATTAAGCTCCAAATTTCAGAGTAAATCATTTTAATGAAGTAATAGTTTTCTCAATTCTCCAACTAAATACAGAGAACCGAAAACTATAATCATTTCATCTTTACTTGCTTTATTTTGAATATAGTCAATTATTTCGAAAGTCTGTTTCGCTGAGCGAGCTAGGTACCCTCTTTCTCTTAAGTCAGAAGCAACTGTTTCTGCATCAAACCCTCTCCAAGGATCTGGAGAAACGGTTATAAACAGATTTGCTAAATCTCCAATTCTTTTAATCATATCCATATAAGCTTTGTCTCTCATCATGCCTACAACAAAAGTGAATTTTTTATCTGGAAATAATGTACGGAGATTTTTACTGAGCAGTGCAACGCCTTGCTCATTATGAGCTCCGTCAGTTATGACAATCGGATCCTCTAGCAACGTTTCCATTCTTCCAGCCCAGAAGGCTTTCTCTAATCCTGCTTTTATTGATTGATCAGTTAAATCATATCCTTTATTTTGTAGAGCTATCGCCACTTCTATAGCTATTGCTGCATTCGATAGCTGATGTTCTCCAATCATGCGAATCATTAATTTCTTGAAATCTTTATATCTGAATAGTTGACCCTTTATAGAAGCTGAAACAACTTCAATATCTTTCGGATTAATCATTAATAAAGACGCACGTTCTTGTGTTGCTTTACATTTAAAAATTTCTCTAAGAGAACCTTCTAAGAAACATGTAATAACCGTACTGCCATTTTTGATGATTCCAGCTTTTTCTTTTGCAATATCTTCTGCTGTATTACCAAGCATCGCCATATGATCCAAGCCTATTGACGTAATAACCGCTACTTCAGGTGATTGAATAACATTTGTAGAATCTAGTCTGCCACCGATTCCCGTTTCCAGAATAACCATATCGCATTCCTGTTCTGCAAAATACAGCAGTGCTATAGCTGTAAGGATTTCAAATGAATATAGTTTTTCTGAAAGCTCTAATTCTACTTCTTCAACAGATAGCACCACTCGTTCTGTAAACTGAATAAATGCTTCATCTGAAATATTTTGCTGATCAATTTTAATTCTTTCATTAATCACCTCTAAATGAGGAGAAGTAAATAGCCCCGTTTTCAAGGATGTTTCTTCCAAAATCGATGCGATAAATGCAGCAGTTGTTCCTTTACCATTTGTGCCAGCAATATGGATGAATTTCAACCGTTTTTGAGGGTTTCCTAACTTATCCATCAATAGATGCATCCGATTTAAATTTTCTTTTTTCCCATTTCCTCTATTTGTGTTTACTAGAGCAATAACTTCTGCAATATTCATGGAATTATCCTACATTTCTGAATTTTTCTTTTATTATACATTCTCCATACTCGGTTGTCGAAATCAAAAAAAAGAAACTCCGAACCTACTTCACCAAATAGCTATTTCGTCTATTTAATGGAATAGGATTTCGTAAGTTCCTTTAACTAAATATCATTCTGTCGGTTCCACGACTAAGTAACGATGTGGTTCTTTACCTTCTGAATGGGTTTGAATGCCTTGATGATGATTCAAGTATCTATGGATCAATTTTCTTTCATGCGCTGGCATTGGTTCTAATATGACAGGCCTTTTCGTTCGTTTTACTTTGTCAGCCGTTCTTTTAGCCAAGTGCTCCACAGTTTTTTGACGACGATCTCTATAAGCTTCTGCATCTACTTTTGCAAAAAACTTTGTTTCTGCCACTTGATGTAACTGAATCTGAGCAAGAGTCTGTAAACTGTTCAATACTTTACCATGACGACCGATAACTAATCCGGCATCTTCTGTTTCGATATTGTACTGAACTTTTTTACCTTCCCTAGACACATTTACATCAACGTCATTTATACCCATTTTTTTAGTTATATCTTTTAGATAATCAGCCACGAATTGAATTCCATTTGTATCTTTCTCTTCTTTAGCTTTTATTTCTTCTTCAGAAATAACTGGTTCTATTGCTTCCACTTCGTCGGATTCCACAACATCAGCTGATTTAGCACCTTCTTCATAAGTTGGTACTACTGATTCTGCAGACGCTTTTGATTCAGATTCAAACTGCTCTCTTTCATTAGTTGCAAAAGCTTCTTTTTGATTATCTTCACCTACAAACTGTTCTGAACGAAAACCCGAAGACGCTATTTCTGTTTTGACAGGCGCTTTTTTAGGAGCTGGGGTTATAAAAACCTCATCCATAATATTTGTCGCAACTGTTCTTTTAACAACTACAACTGCATCTTTTTGTCCAATCCCTAGGAATCCTTTCTTCCCAGGCTCTGTAACAATGATTTCTGCATCTTCTCTTTTTAATCCCAAAGCTTTTAATCCTTTTTCGATCGCTGCTTCTTTTGTTGGTGCTTGTGCTGTATATTTATCTATCACGAATAATGCCCTCCGTTCAACGCTAGGTGATTTTATTCTATTCTAAACAATATCAAAACAATAACATTTGGATTACTTACGTACATTTCGTCCCAATTTTTGAGCTTTTCTCAGCGCTCTCCTACGCTCAACTTCTGCATCGCGTTGTTTTTGTTCCTTTAATTCTCGTTCTTTACGGATTTTGAAAGGATTTTGTAATAATAAAGTTTGTAATACGGCAAACCCATTTGATGCTACAAAGTATAATGCCAATGCACTAGATAGTCTAAACGTTATCAGCACAATAAATAATGGCATGATATAAGTGATAAATTTTCCACCTGCTTGTGGTCTTCCCATACTCATTAAGTGAGAGTTAGCAAGAGTGAATAGTCCCGCCAGAATCGGTAAAATATATAGTGGGTCGGGTGCTCCTAAATTGACCCACAAGAAATCTCCCGTTGCCAAAATAGGTGTTCTATTAACAGATTGATATAAAGCGATAAACACTGGCATCTGAACCAGCAAAGGCAAGAAACCTAAAAATGGATTAACACCTGCTTCTTTATATAGTCGCTGTTGTTCTTCTCTCAATTTTTCTTGCGTCTCTGCATCTTTTGCAGAGTAAGTTTCTCTTAATTCTGTCAATTGAGGATTGATTTCATTCATTTGCTGCATATTTTTTTGTTGGAAATGGGTGATTGGTATCAATAGTGCTCTAATGATGATCGTTACAATGATAATCCCGATTCCATAATTATTTCCGAATATACTGGAGACCCATATAATAAAACGGGCAAAATTATAAATGATAATACCATCCCAAAAACCTTCACTATCAGCTGTTATATCACTTGTACCACAGGCAGCCAAAAACAGTACTAAGCCAAGCATACTGAGCATCAACAGCAATCGCTTACGTTTTTTAAATAAGTTAGACAATTCTTTTACCTCTTTTCCAAATTCTTGTGCGCTAAATCTATTATAAATCAAAATAAGTCAATTAAACATCCTTATTTTTTAAATTATAGCTAATATCTATTCAAATATTTTACATCATTTTAGCTAATCTCAATACATGATTCAAACTTTTTTTTACTTCAAAAAAAGACATATCTGCTGTAGGTTTTCTTGCAATTACTAGAAAATCTTTATTATGTTTCAATTCACTTTTCTGATCGAACTCCATTAATGCATGTCTAATTTTTCTCTTGATTGCATTTCGAACAGGTGCATTGCCGATTTTTTTCCCTACAGAAATCCCTACTCTAAAATGATTTTGATCAGGTTTATCTAAAACATAGACAACAAACTGTCGGTTCGCAACGGACTTACCTTGATGGAAGACTTTTTGAAAATCCGCTTCTTTTTTAACACGATAAGCTTTTTTCATTACAGTCTTCACCTTCCTCTGCTCAAACTTTTTCTTTCTTGGCTCAAATAAAATTACAGAAAACAAAAAAAGGCGACAAGCTCTTATATTGTAATAAGAAGCTATCGTCGCCTATTATTTCTTATGCTGAAATTCTTTTTCTTCCTTTACGACGTCTTGCTTTCAATACTCTACGTCCGTTTTTAGTACTCATACGTTTACGGAATCCGTGTACTTTTTGACGCTTACGTTTTTTAGGTTGATATGTTAATCCTTGTTGTGACATTGATCATACACCTCCTGAATCATTCC
The DNA here is from genome assembly GCF_900114235.1 of Marinilactibacillus piezotolerans. Lineage (GTDB taxonomy): Bacteria > Bacillota > Bacilli > Lactobacillales > Carnobacteriaceae_A > Marinilactibacillus > Marinilactibacillus piezotolerans. The sequence continues at coordinate 11,913 of NZ_FOSJ01000053.1, forward strand.
AATATCTCTGTTTACTATTTAAAGGTTACAAAATGCTATCTAAATTTTGCATCATAACATAGACAGACTATATTATATTAAGTAAAGTAAAGCAGTTTGTCAAGTCTCCCTTTAGATTTTTGACAAACATTCTCTTGGTTAGATAGAATCCATATTCTTATAGTTCACTTTTTTCTTAAAGGTTATCCACAGCCTTGAGCATAACCTTATAACAACTTTTTTCTATCAACAAGCTTATACTAGCATTTTCCACAACATCACAACCTGTTAATAAAGTTATCAACAAGCGCAAACGGATTGTGCATAACCCTTTTAAATACTTTCCGGATAGGGTTTTAACCCAAAAACTTATCCACATTCCTTGTTCATTTCTTTTTATTTTCTTTCAAGATTCTATTCTTCTTCTTGTCTGTGGATAAGTTCCTTCACACCCTATGGATTTTTTATTAACATTTTTATTCAACTGTGGAAAACTTCTCTCATACGTGATAAAATAAAAAAACACTTAGTGAGACGAGGAGGAACATGATGAACAACCCGCATCCATTGTGGATACATTTACAGGATAAATTTAAACAGTCTCTTTCAAAAGTTAGTTACGATACATGGATCCAAAGCGCTAACCTCGTCCGAGTTACTGATAATTCCGTTACTATAGAAGTTCCATCCACTTTGCATAAGGAATATTGGCAAAATAACCTGACTACCAGAATGGTAGAGTACTTATATGAGTATTTCGGACGTGAAATTTCACCTCTTTTTGTCACATCAGAAGAACAGGCTAACCATGAAGAAAATAAAGAACCTCAAAAGAGAGAATCTTTTGATCATATCAGCATGGTGTCCAGCACCTTAAATAGTAAATATTCTTTTGATACTTTTGTTATTGGTAAAGGAAATCAGATGGCACATGCAGCTGCTTTAGTTGTAGCCGAAGAACCAGGTACAATCTATAATCCTTTATTCTTCTATGGAGGAGTCGGACTTGGAAAAACACATTTAATGCACGCAATTGGTCATCAATATCTGCAGATCAATCCAAATGCCAAGATTAAATATGTATCAAGCGAAAATTTTGCAAATGACTTTATCAATTCTATTCAAAATAGAACGCAAGAGAAATTCAGACAGCAATATAGAAACGTAGACCTATTATTAGTGGATGATATTCAGTTCTTTGCAGATAAAGAAGGAACCCAAGAAGAATTTTTCCATACATTTAATGCATTATATGATGACCGCAAACAAATTGTTCTAACTAGTGATCGATTACCAAATGAGATTCCAAAACTACAAGAAAGACTAGTTTCAAGGTTTGCATGGGGGCTTTCTGTCGATATTACCCCGCCTGATCTAGAAACTAGAATTGCTATTTTACGAAAAAAAGCAAATGCTGAAGGCCTTGAGATACCCAATGACACACTAAGCTATATAGCTGGGCAAATCGACTCAAATATTCGTGAGTTAGAAGGCGCGCTAGTTAGAGTACAGGCATATTCTGCTATACAAAGAAATGATATTACAACGAGTCTAGCAGCTGATGCCTTAAAAAGTATGGTTAAAAAAGATAAAAATCTAGACGTTTCGATTGCAACAATCCAACAAGTAGTCAGCAAATTTTATCAAATTACTTTAGCTGACTTGAAAGGAAAGAAACGAGTTCGTCAGATCGTATTACCTAGACAGATTGCTATGTATCTTTCTAGAGAAATGACAAATAACTCTTTACCTAAAATTGGAAAAGAATTTGGCGGTAAAGATCATACTACAGTTATACATGCTTATGAAAAAATAGAAAAAGCCTTGAGTAAAGATGATGAATTAAAACATGAAATTGAACAAATCAAAAAAAGTCTGCAATAAGAGAAAAGGATTTGGTTTCTCAACTTGTGTATAACTCTATTGTTTCTGCACAAAGTTACCCACAGATTATCCACAAGTGGAAAACTATTGTTTCTAAGCCTTTTTTTACTTTTCCACAGTATACACAGGCCCTACTACTATTACTATATTATTTATATAAATATATATAACTACGTCGTCCAGAAACTATAGGGCTTAAACCTAATCTATTAGATTATTATGCTATAATTATAATAATAAAATGGTAACTCCCAATAATCTATGAAAAATTATGTTTCCCAAATTTCTCGTTGCTCGTATGATGATTTCTGTCGATGAAGGTAATATAATCCAATCATTGTCTGGATTAAACAGCTTTATAACAGATCCAGTAAAGCAACGAGAAGTATAAGAAGGCATGTTTAAAAAACTTCGTTTTTTTGAAGTTTTTCGAGATATGTAAAATCACTTCTACAGTATTAGTCCGTGTACTGTAGAACACTGTTCCCGAAAGATAATAAACGGATCCACTTGTCGGGCATTGTTTTTGCATCATCATGGACGAATGGAATC
>NZ_FOSJ01000094.1 GCF_900114235.1 Marinilactibacillus piezotolerans
TTTTTCATCACTTAACAGGTGAAAATGAAAAAGTAAATTTAAGCTGCCGTTAGGCAGTTGGCACATGTTTCAACGAAAAGTATGAATTGTTCAGGTTTAAATTAACCGTGTGCTTACATCTAACGCAGCAAGTATACTCTCTTCATTTGCTAATCCTTTTCCAGCTATGTCAAAGGCTGTACCGTGATCTACTGAAGTTCGTATGATAGGCAATCCTAAAGTTACATTAACACCACTATCGAAGGCGAGTAATTTCATTGGGATGTGACCTTGATCATGATACATCGCAACTACAACATCATACTTACCTTTAGATGCTTGTAAGAAAACCGTATCTGGCGGTAAAGGGCCTGAAACATTAAGTCCCTCTTTTACAGATTGTTCAATTGCTGGTGCGATTTCATCTCTATCTTCAGTACCAAAAAGTCCGGATTCTCCACTATGTGGATTCAATCCCGCAACTGCTATTTTCGGTGATTCAATCCCCATGTTAATCATTGCTTCCTGTGCTAATTGAATACAATCATAAACACGATCTTTTTTTACACGGTCACAGGCTTCTCTAAGGGATACATGAGTAGAAACATGAACGACTGCCATCAAATTAGACCATAACATCATAGTATACTTACTAGTGCCCGTTAACTCTGCAAAAATCTCAGTGTGCCCATCATAATAATGACCACCTTTATGCAACGCTTCTTTATTTAAAGGACCAGTAATAATTGCCCCAATACGATCTTCCATAGCTAGATCAATAGCTTTTTCAAGATAACGGTAAGCTGCATCTCCTGCTTTTGATGATACCGTACCAATTTCAAACTCACTTAATGATAAGTCTACAGCATTTATAATATTAATCTGATTAGGTAAAAATTCTTCAGGGCTCTCTATTATATTTAATGGATACGGGTTTTCTAGTTTCTTAGAGTAATATTCGAGTATCGATTGGCTACCAATAATTAATGTGTTATTGCGATACGTGTCATTTTTCATTAATCCTTTTATCGATATTTCAGGTCCTATACCAGCTGGATCACCTATAGTTATGGCATTTAATTTCATCATTACATCTCCCTAATTTTTTCTAAGCAATATAATAAGTCCTCATTTTTCCCAAATGCTCCCGCTTTAGTAACAATGTTCAACCCTTTATATGGTCCATCTGATAGAGTGGATGAAACAGTTCCGGTCAACAGTTCATCCTGTATGGATACTCGAGTCGTTTTGATTGCATCCATTACGGATATTGCTGTTGCACCCCCGGTCAAAAACAGACCGGATAATTCTATTTCTTTCAGCAGAGAGTTGGTTACATCAGACAAAAAGTTCTGAACATACCAGCTACAATCATCATTACTCATTCCTAAACTTTCTGCATAAACTAAAGTCTTGTTATAATCTTCTCTATTTTTTGCAGCCGTTAAAATTAATTTGCCTTTTGACTTTAATAATTCTACAGCTTGTACAGTAATGGGGATAATATTTTTTTTGTCAAACAGTTCTTCTACTGAAATTTGAAGTACATCAATTCCATTATCTTCTGCGTATTTCATCTGTTTTAAGCTGTTTTCACTAATACTGCCCACAACTGCTAAAGCAGGTTTCAATGGGTAAACAGTTTGGAAAATAGCGTTAGCTAATCCTGCTGAACCTACCCACAATATCCGTTCTGAACTATTTAATAGTGTAGAAGCAATCGATACTAAATCAGACTCTTTCACTGCATCAAAGGTGTGAAATTTCGCCCCGTTTAAATGTATCTCAGAATTTACAGGATGATGAATCACTTTCTGATTAAATCCTTCTTCCAGCATTTTAGTAATATTATCAGTTTTAATAGGACTTAATGGGTCTTCTGCAAATTCAGTCTTCATCAAAGGAACCCCATTTAATTTATGAGTGCCCATTTCTGTGGTTCGCTTAATAACTGGAAATGCTGGTGCAAAGACAACCTTATCTGTCTTATACACATCATTTAATGCCTTTAGCTCTTCAATGATGTTCCCACGTAAAGTCGAATCGACTTTCTTATATATTAAATCAAATTGATTAGCATCAATTAGTGTTTTACTCATTCGTTTCACTTTATCATAAGCGTCAGCTTTACTTAAGTTTCTAGACTCTGTATCCAAGACAATGGACGAATCAAGTTTCTCGCTTTTTGGAAATAGGATGACGTCTACTGGTAAGCCTCTGTTCTTCATTTGAACTCCTGTGTCATTTGCACCAGTAAAATCATCAGCCACAACTAAATATTTTGAAGTCATTTATTCATCCCCTCTTTCTTTTATGATGTAGCACCCTCAGCCTTGGCTTTATGATTCTTATAAAGCCAGCTGACTAATAGAGGTGTCAAAATAGCTGTCACAATAATTGCCGCTGCTACTTGAGCTGTTGCAATACCTGCTATTTCACTTATACTTGGATCAATTGCAGCTAAAGCTGCTGGAGTACCAACTGCGTTTCCTGCTGTTGTACCAATAGCTGCTCCAACGTATGGATGATCTGCTTTAATTAATTTATAAGTGTAATACCCACCAAATCCTGTGACCACAGTAGTAATGACTCCTAAAAGGACTCCAGAAAATCCTGCAGTAATCAGTTGTGAAAAGTTGAGTCCGGCTCCCAGTGGAAAAGCAAAAAACGGAATCAAGATACTTGTTGCCGGTTTAAGAAAGACTCTAATATCATCGTCCAAGTTACCTAAAATAAAACCGATCAATATTGGGACAAGCGTTGCAATTAAGGCTGTGAAAGGCACTGAGGCAAGTCCTGTTGCACCTAATACGAGCATTGTCAGGAAAGGACCGTCATTTAACGCTATAATAGAAACTACACCCACATCTGTTGCGTCTCCGTATTGCCCTCCTAAAGCTGCAAATAGACCACCATTAGAATTGGTTAAGGCTGCAATAATTGCTAAGGGAGTTATACCTAAAAGTCCCATTGGACCAAATAACGCATTGACTAACACCCCTAAAAGTCCACCAAGGAGTAATTTCGAAATCAATAATGCTGTTCCTTTATATAATGGCTTGCCTGCTTGTTTTACCGATATCTGTGCACCATTCGCAAATAGGAATGCCGCTAATATTGCTGTTGCTCCAGTTTTGAAAAGCGCTTCTGTAAAACCGCCTAATTCAAAGAACTGCGGAAAAAATGTGTTTATAGTTGCTCCTAATAGCAAAGGTACAACCATCATTCCACCTGGTATTCTCTTGACTGTACTTAAAATTTTCATCTTTCTACCTCCATCTGTAATTTAGTAATTACCAATTTTTTTGTTTTTTCGTGTTGTTTTAATGCAACTATCGTTGCTCTATCAATTAAAATACAAAAAGGCACCTCTTCCCCC
>NZ_FOSJ01000054.1 GCF_900114235.1 Marinilactibacillus piezotolerans
AATATAAAATGGACCCTATAGAATGGACACTAAAAAAAGTGCCCTCTATATGGTCTATTTTTGTATACTTATATAGAAAAATATAAGTATGGTTGATTTAAGATTATTCAGTCCATTAAAACCATATTCCACATTGACTGCACAACTACGTGCAGAAAGGAGCTACTAAATGTCAAAGTTAACATTTACACCAAAACAAATCCAATTTTTAAAGACAAACCCATATGTAAAAAATGTATCTGAAAAAAGCATTACTTATTCCGATGAATTCAAACGCCATTTTGTTTCAGAATCATTGGACTCAAAAACGGCAAAGCAAATATTTTCTGAAGCAGGATTTGATTTGGATATGCTTGGTGAAACTAGAGTAAAAGCATTCTCTAAGAAATGGCGAAAAAAATATCGGGATAATGGCGTTTTGGCGTTGAAAGACACTCGACAGGACCATTCGGGCAGAGTTCGAAAGACAGAACTAACATCTGAACAACAAATTGAAAAGTTACAAGCCAAAATCTCCTTACTAGAACAAGAAAATGAACTGTTAAAAAAATCAGAATGGAGCGAAAGGAGGCTAGAAAAAAACGAAAAGACTAGCGAAATCTTCGCAAGAATCCATAAAATGAAAACAGATGGTTCCTACACAGGAACCATTGTAGATGCATGTGATGTGTTGGAGGTTTCCCGTTCCGGTTACTACAATTATTTGAAGAGTTCAGGCACTAGGAATGTACGAGATGAAGAAGATCAGGCTTGGAGAACCAAAATTGAAAAAGCTTATAGTTATCGTGGTTACGAGAAAGGCTCTCGAAGCATTGTCATGTATTTCAAGAATATTCTGGGTATCACAGTCAATCGTAAAAAGGTACAGCGTTTGATGAGGAAATTTAATATTTTCTGCCCCATTCGTAAAGCGAATCCCTATAAAAGAATGGCAAAAGCTACCAAAGAACATCGCACTGTTGAAAACCAGCTGGAACGTCAATTTGATCAAGGGATAGCCCACAAAGTTCTATTAACAGATATTACTTACCTACCTGGAGCTGATGGTTTCCTGGGTTATTTATCAACCATTAAAGATGGTACGACGAAAGAAATTTTAGCTCATTATGTATCTGATAATCTAAAACTTGATATTTCGCTAAACACCGTAGATGCTTTAATGAGCGCTCACGGTGCAACGTTACATAAAGATGCTTTTATCCATTCAGATCAAGGCGTACATTACACTAGCCCTAAATTTCATAAGAAGTTGATAGAGAATCATTTAGGGCAGTCCATGTCCAGAAGAGGTAACTGTTGGGACAACGCCCCCCAAGAGTCATTCTTCGGACATTTGAAGGATGAAATGAACTATGAAAATTGTACGAACCTAGAAGAATTGCGAGCAACTGTGAGTGATTACATTGACTATTATAATAATGAACGTGGGCAATGGAACCTAAAAAAATTGCCCCCTGTTCATTACAGGGAACAATTTTTATCAGGTATTGCATAAGGTCTCTTTTTTTAAATGTCTTTGACATAGGGTCCATTTTAATATACTTGTAGCTAGTCATGGACATTTTGCTGAAGAGCTAGTGGCTTCTGCTGAAATGATTATAGGAAAAGTTGAGCGAGTAGAAGCTATCTCTTTATTACCAGAAATGTCATTTGATGATTTTCTGAAGACAGCTGAATCTATATTGAAACGGAATGATGGAAAAACAATAGCTTTAGTTGACTTGTTTGGGGGAACCCCTTCTAATGTACTAACGGCTCTAACAAAAAAATACAATCTTGAAGTAATTACGGGGGCTAGTCTGTGTATATTCATTGATCTTTACATGAAGGTTTCAGGGGAACAAGAAATAAATATTGAAGAATTAGTAGATGAAACTATTAAGATAGCTAATGAAGGAACTGTTCATACAAATAAGAAATTAGATTAAAAAGTGAATAATAGAGTGATTTTCTAATCGTTCTGAAAGGATGAAAAAAATGATTCAAGGAATGATAACCCCTATGGTCACACCTTTTTGTAGGGATAATAATCAAACAATAAATTATGAAGCTACCGATCAGTTAATAGATCGTTTAATTGATAAAGGTATAGATGGCTTATTCTTACTGGGTAGCAACGGAGAATTTCATGTTTTAACTGAAAATGAAAAACTGCAGTTTGTAGAACATGTAACAAAAAAGGTTAATAAAAGAGTACCTGTTTATGTGGGAACAGGTAGCTGTTCATTACATGAAAGCATTAGATTATCCAAAAAAATGGAATTGCTTGGAGTTGATGCACTTTCTGTTCTTGCTCCTTACTTCTTCGAACCTACTGAAGAAGAATTGTATTACTATTTTTCAAGTATTGCAAATAGTGTAGAGATACCAATCATTTTATATAATATTCCAAAAACAGTTGGATATAAACTATCACCTGAACTTGTTGAAAAACTTTCAAGTATTAAAAATGTGAGAGGTATCAAAGACAGTAGTGGTGATTTAGAATTATTTGAAAGCTATATAAATGCTACTAAGAATACTGATACTGTTGTATTAATAGGATCAGATTCTAAGATTGCACAAGCTTATGCGTTAGGTGCTAAAGGAGCTGTAGCAGGAACCAGTAATTTATTAACTGATCAATTAGTTGGCTTTAATCATGCTCTAAAGTACCACGAAGTAGATAAAATAAGTGGTTACCAGCAAGCGATTGAAGAGTTGAGAAAAATTTTGAAATTAGGAACTGTTCCTTCAGCCTTAAAACGGTCTATTGAATTAGCTGGAATCGCTGAGGTAGGCCCAGCAAGATATCCAACGTTAGAATTGTCAGAGGAAGCAGATAAAGAAATTCAAGAAATGTTGAAAAAAATAGGTATAAATAAAGAAAGTTAGAGTAGCATTTACTCAAAAAAAGAAATGGAAAACTAAAATGGTAACGCTCAAAAGTAAAAAAGCAACATAGAAACGCTCAAAAATAGAATGAAGGAGTAAAGAGATGCTACAGAAATTTATTGATACAGTTGATAGTGAAGTAAATAAATTACTTTATGATTCGCTTCCGGTTTCTGCCCTCAAGTATGCAGCTAAACTTATACAATCAGCAGAAAAAAATGGGAATAGAGTCCATGTTATGGGAATCGGAAAACCATCTTATGTTGCGGGGTATTGTGCTTCTTTATTATCTTCAACAGGAACTCCAACTTATAAATTAGATGGAACGGAAGCAGTCCACGGATCAAGTGGACAAGTCATTCCTGGAGATATCGTTATTGCTATTTCAAATAGTGGTGAAACAAAAGAATTACTTTATTCGGTTGAAACTGTGAAATCTAATGGAGCTAAAGTCATTGGTTTATCAAAAAACATTATGACTTCCTTAAGTCGTTTGTCGGAAGTTGCGCTAGTATCAGAGGTTATAGATGAAGGAGATGATTTAAACAAACCACCTCGGGCTTCAATATTAAATCAAATAATTGTTTTATAATGTTTGTCTGTATTATTACAAGAAGCAAAAGAACTAGATATGGGAAGTTATTTAAAATGGCATCCTGGAGGAACAATTGGAGAAACTAGAATAGGAAAAGGGGGAAGAGTATAAAATGAAAAAATTAGAAGTCACCAAGCGGTTATACGATATAGGTGCATTGGCTATAGTCCGTACGCAATCAATTGAGAGAGCAACCGAAATTGCTACGGGATGTATAAATGGGGGCGTTCCTGCAATGGAGCTTAGCTATACACTAAACAACGCAGGAGATATTATTAACCAGTTACAAGAACGCTTTGGAGAAACTCTTTGTATAGGAGCAGGTACAGTACTCGATTCAGAAACAGCGAGGCATGCGATCATGAGTGGAGCAGAGTTTATTATCGCTCCAAATTTCAATAAAGATGTTGCAAAAATGTGTAATCGATATCAAATCCCTTACGCACCGGGGTGTACAACTTTTACAGAAGCAATTGAAGCATTAAGTTATGGAGCAGCATTTATTAAAGCATTTCCAATATCCGATTTCTACGGTAGTAAATTATCTCAAGTTTTTAAAACACCATTTCCAGATATGCCAATACTAGCAAGTGGTGGTATTAATTTAGAAAATTTAAGTATTTGGATTGAACTCGGAACAGACATATGTGGTTTTGGATCCTTACTCACTAAAGGAACTACAGAAGAAATTACCCAAAACGCTAAAAAAATTCGAAACATTATTGATGAAAAAAGAAGTGAATGTGAAATACTTGAAATAGAATAATTTTATTGAATGTTTCGAATTTTGAAAAACAGATCGTTCTTCTTTAAATAATAAACTTGAAGCTTTGAATAAATCTTATGTAGCAGTAAAGTACGATTAAAAATATCACTAACCATGAACTGTATGTGTTCAGTACGATTAACTTAGGTTTATTTATTAATAGATATTTATCAAAAGGCATAAACTCTTATTCTTTTTAATAAGAGTTTATGCCTTTAATTTATAATTTACTAGTGATATTTAAAGTTATTATGCTATGGTTTAGTTAAACTATAAATATATTATATGACAAGAAAATATAGACACAGGTAATAAAGTATAGAAATATAAAAGTAATAATTCTTCCGTAAAAATTTCCAGTAGTAAACTGCCAGAAATTTAATATAGAACACATGTGCATTCATATGGTTGGCAAGCAACTGTTTGTAATATAAAGACATCAGATACAGTAGAAAAAGCAAAAAGATTGGAAGGCTTTACAATTTAATATTTAGAAGCTTGAATACAGTGGAGAAATATCCTGTTAGACTCGTACAGAGTCATATGAATGATTAAATAGGAAATCAAATAACCGAGTAAGTGGTACTCTCTTGGAGAGGCAAAACATCTGGAACATCTGAGTTTTACTTTAGAATAGAAGGTATTGAAATACAATTAATCAAAAAGGAAATACTCCTACTTGGATAATAAATAATATTTACAGAGATGAAAATAAGAAATATAAAGATAGCAAAGAAAAAGGAATAATCAAAGGCCCAAGGAATAAGATCTATAGTCTTCCGAACTATCAATAAGACCTAAATCCATGTTTATCACAGAGTCTTTGGCAATAAAATCTGGGATATAAACCTAGTAAGTAATAATAGAATTTATGATTGTTTTCAAGTTAAAAGAGAAATAATAGAATACATTAACACGAGTTCTTAAATGCTTCTTGTTCGTTTGCTTGATCAATTTCTCTTTCATAATAACTATTTCATTATTCGATTTGGTTTTCAGCTTGAATAAATTCAGTTCGCGGGTGTTTCTTCAATTAGGCAAATTTCAGACTATTCTCAGTTCGTTTTTGTATCTGTTTGTTTTGGTTCTGGATCAATCTGCATGTGGCCTTTGTTTTTACACAGTTAGATGAACTTTACCACATAAGAGCAGTTCATCACTTAACTCAATAAGTGATTATCACTCAGTTACCAGATAAGAGCAGCATATCAATCAACTCACTAAGAAATTATCATTCAGTTACCAGATAAGAGCAGTTCATCACTTAACTCAATAAGTGATTATCATTCAGTTACCAGATAAGAGCAGCATATTAATCAACTCAATAAGAGATCTCCACTCAGTTACTAGATAAAAGCAGCATATCAAGCAACTCACTAAGAGATTACCATTCAGTTAGCAGATATGAGCAGTTCCTCACACCATTCAGCTCATCTCAGTCAAGTTTCTATACTCAAGCAAAGTATCTATTTTTAGAGAAATTGGCATGCGTAATAATAAAGATAGAGACTGAGAGCAAACGAGATAGAAAGTAAAACGCCGTCAAATCAAAATTAAATCCTAGATTTGACGGTGTTTTTGATTTTCCGACACTTCAAATTTTTAGACAATGAAGACTTTTGTCGCAGCTGCATTTTTTTATGAAAAATAGTTAATAAGATAAGAGTGTTATTCTAAAGATCAGATCCATTTTTATCCTGTCAAATAGAGTCGTTATGAAGCGTCATCTGTTAAACTATTTTTCATTATTTCTTGTACCAGTTTCGGTTCTAGGTTAAGCTGTAAATGGTTAGGTAACTACAATTACGGTTACACAGGAAGTGTATTATTTAATCGAAGTACGCTGCTACTTGGTGGAGATGCTATTTCTTATTTGATCAATTGGAGACCGGATAGTTATGCAGCAAAGAGTGCAGTTGAAAAAGGATATTCTCATGCTAAAACTTATGAATAAATGATTTTTTAATAGTATTTTGTATATTTAATTTGAATAATTTAGTGCGGAAAGAGACTTTGATTCAAATATTCATTTTTAACACGGTAGATAACCAATTAATGTGGAGGAGTAAATCATAATGAATGATACATTATATCAGGTTTTATTCTTTATGTTTTTTATTATATCACTTACTACAATTATAACTTTTATTATTTTGGTAATAAGAATTATAATTTCACGTAGCAGGGGAAGATCATTACCTCAAAAACATCTTTTCTATTCTATTATTCTTTTAATGTTATCTCTTATTCTTGGTTACAATCAATATTTCAATTTGGAATACCTTCCTTCTGGGGTTTTGAATGCAACTATTACTTCTCCTAACGAAAAGTATGTGATAAAAACATATCATTTTGATGGAATTTATGGTGACAATGCAAAAGCTGTACTAATTAATTTAAGTAATGGCGATGAAAAAACAATCTATTTTAATCATTCTGATTACGATCCTAAGGTAGAATGGTTATCTGATGATAAGGTTAAAATAGGAGTAGAAAAGTTAAATATACACAAAGATACTTATGATTATAGATGGGATTTCGAATCATCTCGAACATTACCACCACAACGTTCTTAAAATAGTACAAAATTTATTATAAATAGATGGCGATAACACACGAGAATATCCGGCAAGAATTATTTTTAAGAAAAAGAATTTAAAAAGAAAATTTGACCACATCAATATGGTAACTGTAGTTAAGACACTTGAAAAAGAGTGTTTTCTCTACAGTTATTTTTTATATTTCAAATTAAGTGCACCGCTATGTCTAAAAATACTTCATAGGGAGTTTTCTAGTTTAGGCATTTCCTTGGTCTTAGTTGAGTTTGCGAATATATTGATCTACAAACTGATCGGTGACCGTATCCATAACTTTAGTTTAGGATAAATATTCTTTTAATAAACTGTTAGTATTTTCGTTAGTCTCTGGATGCAATTAAGCATATAGTCTAGGAAAATGATTAACTCAAGGAATTGAGCACAAATTTAAATGCTATGCTAAATTTATATTGGGCTCAATAAACATTTAAATAATAACGCTTTCATTTTATGATTAGTGCAAGGAGGAAGAACATGATTGATAATCGCTTGTTGGCACTCTTAGGAGTTTTAATTGAGATGCCAAAATTCTATTTAACTGAATTATCAATATTGCTAAATAGAGAAAGGAAGGAAATTGAAAGGGACATTCAGGAAATTAATCATTATCTGCAAAATAATGATTTTCCTCTAATCACTGTAAAAGAAAATTTGTATATTGTTCCGGAGATATTGATCAAAGAGTTTAATGCTCCAGAGAAGAAGTTAAAGCATACTCAAATTTATCTAAACGAAATCGAACGTCTGCAATTGATCTATTTAGTTACTTTTATTCGGAAAAGTGAGCTCTCTAACTTTCATTATCAGGAATTTCTACAAGTAAGTAAAAATACGGTTTTGACTGATATCAGAAAACTAAGAGAAGACTGCAGAACATTCGATTTAATCTTTTCTTATTCTAGAAAAAAAGGATATTTTATCCAAGGAAGTGAAATAAATAAACGAAAAATGGCGTTTGATATTATTACATCGTTACTGGAAGCATCTAATGGGAAATGGATCTTAAAATATTTAATGAGTTATTGGAATGAGGAAAGTGATGTAAAAGTAATAGTAGAAAAAATGAAAGAAGAGGCAGTGCAATATTCGATATCTTTAGTTGAAGATAGGTTAACAGAGATTGCCTATATGATTGTTTTAATAAAAATTCGAAATAAAAAGATAGAAGAAAATATGGAAAAATACACTGATAATATTTCTCAAACTTCCACGATATTTCAGTATTGTAAGAGTATTCTGACTTCAATAATCAATAAAGTTAATAAAGAAGAAGTTTATTTCTTAAGTAGCTTTCTTTTGAGTATTGCTGAAGGGAATAGTTGTACAGAAGAAAATAGTAAATTATATTCTGTTACAGAAAATGTTGTAAACACGATGGAAGCATTATCGCTTGTATCATTTCCGGCAAAAGAAACGCTGATAAAGTCTCTTTATATTCATTTAGTACCAGCTTATTATAGACTAATTTTTGGTTGGAATTTTAAAAATATATTGACTAATCAGATAAAAGAAGATAATCAGGAATTATTCGATATTGTAAGCCGAGCTTTGGAACCGTTAAGAAAGATTACAGGATCGGAGATTTCGGAAGATGAAATTGCTTATTTTGTCATACATTTTGGCGGACAGATAGAATCACAATTAAATTGCCGAAAACAATATCGTGCCATGATAGTATGTCCAAATGGTATTAGCTCCTCTTTGATATTGAAGTCAGAATTACAACAATTATTTCCAGAATTTATTTTCCTGCAAAAACATTCAGTAGCTGATTTTAAAAAAGCTACAGAGCAAGAATACGATATGGTCTTTTCTACCGTATATATTGATACAAAGAAACCAATCTATATCGTTCAACCAATAATAGATTCGTTAGCTAAAAATAGAATCATACAAAAAGTATCTAAAGACTTTATTATAGGAAACTATAGAATACCTAACGTGGATGATCTGTTAAAAATAATTAAGCGTAATGCGAGTATTCATAACGAAAAAAAGTTATATAAGGAACTATTTTCTTGCTTAATGTCACAAGAAAATAAACAAAAGGAGCAGTTACCTATGCTAGAAGATTTATTAACTGAAGAATATATCCAAATACAAACAAATGAAAAAATAGATAATTGGAAACAGGCGATCTCTTTGGCTTGTCAACCTTTAATCGACCATGGCAATATTGAAAACCGCTATATTGAAGCGATTTTTTCTAAATTAGAGGAGTATGGACCTTTCATAGATTTAGGACAAGGTGTTGCCATACCTCACGCTAGACCAGAAGATGGGGTCAATCATTTAGGAATGAGCTTTCTGAAATTAGAAAAACCCATTAATTTACTAAATGATGAAAATCATCAAGTTCAACTATTTATTACATTAGCTGCAATTGATAATGAAACCCATTTAAAAGCTTTGTCTAGGTTAACAAAAATTCTAAGTGATAAAAAGCAATTGAAACAATTGAAAGAAGCAACAAATGCAAAGGAAATAATAGAATTAATAAAAGAAAAAGGAGAGGAATAAAATGTTGAAAATTGGTACAGCTTGTGGTTCAGGATTAGGGTCGAGTTTCATGGTACAGATGAATATTGAGGATATTTTGAAAGAATTGGAGGTAGATATGTCGAAAGTAGAAGTTGAACACTATGATATGGGTTCCGTTACGCCAGAAGCCGCAGACGTTTGGTTTGTAGGAGCTGACCTTGCAGATGCTGCTAGTCATTTAGGGGATGTAAGAGTATTGAATAGCATCATTGATATGGATGAATTAAGAGAAAAAGTGACCGAATTAGCTAAAGAAAAAGCTTTAATCTAAAAAATAAAAAAGGAGTGTTTAAGATGAATGATATTTTACAGTTGATAATCGATATAGCCAGTACCCCTGCTTTGCTAGTTGCTTTAATAGCTGTTTTAGGATTGCTTTTACAAGGCAAGGGCACTTCAGATGTTGTAAAAGGTGGAGTGAAAACGTTTGTTGGTTTCTTAGTTTTAACAACAGGAGCGGGGGCAGTAGAACAATCTCTGATTCCATTTGGAGAAATGTTTCAACAAGCATTCAATATGCAAGGCGTAGTGCCAAATAATGAAGCAATTGTAGCGGTTGCTTTAAACGAATTTGGGACAACGACTGCCCTAATCATGTTACTTGGTATGGTATTTAATATTGTGATAGCCAGATTCACTAAATTTAAATATATCTTTTTAACAGGTCATCACACTCTTTATATGGCATGTATGATAGCTGTTATTTTAGCAGTTGTTGGGTTTAACACCGTACCATTAATTATATTGGGTGGAATTACTTTAGGGATTATAATGACACTTTCTCCAGCAATTGTTCAGCCCTATATGCGTCAGTTAACGGGTAAAGACCAAGTTGCTCTAGGTCACTTTAGTGCAGTTACCTATGCTTTAAGTGGGTTTATTGGCAGTAAAGTAGGGGATAAAACAAAATCTACAGAAGGTATCAACTTTCCAAAAGGTTTAGGATTCCTACGAGACTCTACGGTAAGTATTGCTATAACAATGGCAATCATATATCTCGTTGTTGCATTGTTTGCAGGTGGAGAATATATTACAGAAAACTTAAGTGATGGGGTAAATCACATTATGTTTGCGATTCAACAAGCAGGAACATTTGCTGCAGGTGTATTTGTGATTTTGGCTGGGGTGCGTTTGATTTTGGCTGAAATTGTACCTGCATTCAAAGGGATATCACAAAAATTAGTACCAAATGCTAAACCTGCTCTAGATTGTCCAGTAGTATTCCCGTATGCTCCAAATGCAGTATTGATTGGATTTTTTGCAAGTTTTGTAGGAGGAATCGTCAGCATGTTAGCAATGGTCGTTTTAGGTAGCGTTATTATCTTACCCGGTGTTGTCCCACATTTCTTCGTAGGAGCTACAGCTGGTGTAATGGGAAATGCTTCTGGTGGAATTAAGGGTAGTGTAATTGGAGCCTTTATAAATGGTATAGTTATTAGTTTATTACCAGCTTTATTATTGCCAGTTCTAGGAGATCTCGGTTTTGCTGGATCAACATTTTCTGATGGGGACTTTGCTGTTTCTGGATTGTTCTTAGGAATACTTGGACAATACGGAGGCCAAATAGCAGTAATCGTAGGAATTATTGCGATTATAGCTATGATGTTTGGATTAACAATATTTTCAAAAGATAAAGAAAACTTGGAAAGTTAACTTAATAAGGGGATGAAAATGTGATGATTCAAGTTGGAAATATTGATTTAGATCTGTTTGCAAAAAAGATACGGTACTATACTCTAAAGCAGTTCACTTTGATGGGATTCGGTCATTATGGTGGAAGTTTATCAATTGTGGAAACATTAGCGGTATTGTATGGAAAACATCTAAACGCCAGTCCTGAGATTAGAGATGATTTAAATCGAGATTATTTTGTTCTTTCTAAAGGACATGCAGGTCCTGCATTATATGCTACTTTATATTTGAAAGGGTATTTTACTGAAGAATGGTTAGGCACTCTAAACAAAAATGGTACGAAACTTCCTTCTCATCCTGATAGAAATCTAATACCTGGTGTTGATATGACTACAGGATCTCTTGGTCAAGGAATATCCGCAGCTACAGGTATTGCATTAGGGAATAAAATAGCTAAAAGAGAAAACTATACCTTTTGTATAGTCGGTGATGGAGAGCTGAATGAAGGACAGGCTTGGGAAGCAATACAGATGGCTTCACATAATAAATTAGATAAATTAATAATCTTTGTTGATGATAATAAAATGCAATTAGACGGCCCAACATTAGAAATAAATAATCCACTTGATTTTGTAAAGAAATTTCAAGCTTTTGGATATTTTTCTAAACGTATTGATGGTTCTTCAGTAACGGAAATATCTGAAGCAGTTGTATGGGCTAAAGCTAATCATGACAAACCTACGGCGATTATTTTAGATACTATAAAGGGTCAAGGGATACCAATTATTGAAGAAATGGGGAATAATCACCATATAAGACCTGATAAAGCGACAAATAATGAAATAATAAAAGTCATGAATATTTTAGGTAAAGAAATTGAGGTGAACGGCTGATGACTTACTTTCCAAAAAAAGAAGTAATAGAGATGCGGAGTGTTTATGCAAATACTTTAATAGAGTTAGCCGAGAATGATGAGAAGGTAATTGCTCTGGAAGCAGATTTATCGAGTGCCATCACAACAGATAAAATTAAAAATCAGTTGAAGAATCAGTATGTGAATTTAGGTATTATGGAAGCAGAAATGATTGGAACTGCAGCTGGCTTATCAGTTACTGGATTTAAGCCATTTGTTCATACATTTGCTAACTTTGCATCAAGGCGAGTTTATGACCAGGTATTTGTCTCATTAGCATATGCTCAACTTAATGCAGTAATATTAGGCTCTGATGCAGGTGTAACAGCTGAACATAATGGCGGTACCCATATGCCTTTTGAAGATTTAGCCTTGATGCGGATCATTCCGAATAATAAAGTTTATGAAGCGAGTGATTCAACTTTATTACGTTATTTACTTCATAAAGGCTACAAAGATGATGGACTGACTTACATTCGAACAATTAGAAAAAATGCAATTAAGTTATATAAAGAGGAGGAGACCTTTGAAACGGGCTCAAAATTATTAAGAGAAGGTAATGATGTAGCCATTCTTGCTTCAGGGATAATGGTATCAGATGCACTTGAAGCGGCAGAAGAATTATCAAAAGAAGGTATTGAAACAATGGTAATTGATATGTATCAGATCAAGCCAATTGATCAAAAAGCAATTTTAAAAGCTGCACAAACGGGAGCCATTGTTACCGCAGAAAATCATAACGTAATAGGTGGATTGGGTAGTGCTGTGGCTGAAGTTTTAGCAGAAGAAGCACCGACACATCACTACCGAGTAGGTGTTAGAGAAAAATTTGGTCAAGTTGGAACGATGGATTGGTTAAAAGAAGACTATCTAATTACTGTAAATGAAATAGTGACGCAAGCTAAGAAACTTTTATTAAAGAAAAATAAGTAATAATTCAATAAAAAAATAAGCAGAATCCTATTTTGATAAGGATTCTGCTTTAATATTATGAAGGAGAGAGGCTAATATGTTTTTGGATTCTGGAGATATTAGAAAATATAAAGGTTACCTGAATAATTCATAGCTCTGTAATTAAGCCTGTTTTCTTGAACAGATTATTTGTTTTTGAAAAAATTAGCGACTTTTTCATTAAACAATGTGTCTTTGGACTTGATTTCTACTGAATCAATCTCTTAAGGATTTTCTTAAGTGTTTAAGGGCATACTTCTCCCTTGAAAGTGAAGGATTGAAAATTTTTTTGCATTTAAGGGTCTAAATCCATTGCCTGGATTGCCTTAGGCGCTCAAAAACCTTATAAAATTCAGCTTGATATACATGGTAACTCGACAGTTTGAGATAAGCTTGTCTCCCTGTTTGAACGAGTTTACCGGCAACTTTAAGTAATC
>NZ_FOSJ01000073.1 GCF_900114235.1 Marinilactibacillus piezotolerans
GCCCCCTCTATTACAAGTGCCTTTAAGAAACTAAAAGAATATGGCGGCTTTTATCAAGGGACAGAACATCGTACCATTAAATACCTGAATAATTTGATTGAACAAGACCATCGTCCAGTAAAGAGACGCAATAAATTCTATCGAAGTTTACGCACTGCCTCTACCACGATTAAAGGCATGGAAGCCATTCGAGGATTATATAAGAAAACCCGAAAAGAAGGCACTCTCTTCGGGTTTTCGGTCTGTACTGAAATCAAGGTATTATTGGGAATCCCAGCTTAAATCATAGATACCGTAAGGGATTTTATTCTTTATTTAAAACTTTGCAACAGAACCATGCCAATCATTTTGGGATCACACGAATGCCTTCTGAAGAGAATGTTTTATTCTTTGAACCACAGTATCGTTATAGTTTCGAAGAATGGATCGACTGGTCAATGAGAGAAGATGCGGACAAAAAAGCGGAGATCAAGAACGTTTTTGTATTGCCCTCTACTCAAGAATTTCGTCAAGTTGATGAACCTTGGTTCCAGCTGTTGCTAAAAAGTCAAAAAATACAAGGTGAAAAGGGCGTATATGGTCGAAATAATGTCATATTCACCTTGTCTTTGGCATATTTTTCGTCAGGATACGAAGTAGAAGCATGTGAATTGACGATGTTAGAATTCAATGACCGCTTGGCTAACCCTTTATCTGATCGAGAATTAACCAGAATCATTCGATCCGCTTACTCTGGAAAATATCAAGCAGCGCACAGAGAAAAAATTGTCCTATTATGCCAAGAGTGGGTCGATGCCAATCTTTCTGAAGAGCAGCTATTCAACAAAAAACGGGGTTGGTGGAAATTCAAGAAAGAAAGAGCTGTTCGCAAGTATTCACATAGTCATGAATGGGCAGAAGATCTACTGTCCTATTTGAATGAGCAATCCTATGAAGAACAACCATACATTATTTCTACAAAAAAAGAGTTAACTGAAAGTTTAAAGATCCCAAAACGGTCCCTGGACAAAGTACTGAAGCAGTTGAGAGAAGAGAACAAAATTCATTTTCGTGTTCGTGCTGGTCGTAATGGAGGTATTATGCTAGCTTCGATACATGGATTGATGCGCTCCGTTATCCGGCTAAAAAAAGAAAGCCAGGGGGCTTATTTCGCTGCGATCTCAGAAGCTTTTGGAAGAGAATACATGTTTATCAAGACAGCACTGAAACGCTTGATAGAACCCAATAAGATCGGCGTGCAAACAGATCTGTTCACGATTGATACAGGTTGAAATTAAAAGGTGCAAATTGCCTATTACATTATATCTATGATACGTTCCTTCTTTTTCTCCGCCTTGCTTGCTGGTTTTAAGAAAGAGTAGTACTATTATTGCAAAGGTAATAATATGGTGGGAGGTCTTTCTGACTATGAGTATCAATACCTTTGTATATCCCTACCCGATCAATGTGTTTATTATTTCGCGGTTAGGTCTGACAGTAGAGCAATTTTGTGAGTTGCATGGCTATAAGCAGAGTACAGTAGCAAGTTGGGTAACAAGAAACCGTACCGTAAAGACGTTGCCTTGTGATTTTTTGTATTGTCTAAGCCTTTCTTCAGGCTGGTCAATGGATGATGTTTATCGTCATTTATTGGTGTTGGAGGAGAGGTTTTTAAAGAGTATTGATCCCAAGAAGAAGAAAGAGCAGGTGGATTGATGAATGATTGAGGAGGAAATAGCTGAGCTTAATAGGATCAAAGAATGGGCTGTTATTTTGAAAATCTATTATGGTATTCTGATTCTTTCTTTTATTACGGCCGGATTAGTTTCTCTTTTATTGGTTCTTTTATCGTTATGGACGAATATGATGCTATTTTTGTCTTTACTTTTACTGTTTTTCTTAGGATTAGGGGGAGTAGGTACTGCTATTTTGGATGACTATAAGTGGTCGTTGTTTAGTGGAATTTGTAGGAGAATGAAAAAAAGTGCAACTGTTGAGTCTTATGAATGCTGGAAGAAGGAAATGAATGTGTAGAGGTATACAAAAGAGCCTAGCAATAGATACTAGGCTTTTTCCTATGGCTTTAAAATGTATACAGGTGGAATATGAATGTTGTTTGGACGATCAACGTTTCTGTCAGATAAACGTTGGAAAGCGCCGTGTAGACCTTCTACCAAATGACTGGATGGCAATAAATTGTGCCAATTTGTTACGATTTGATTTAATTTATTTAATCGATTCTGTTTTTCATTAAGTTGATCATCCATGTAAACATTTAGTACGTTTGTTAGGTATTGTGCCCACATTTTTAATTCGATAGAGTCCACATGGTCTGCTACGAAAGCTAGTTTTTCCAATATGAGTTTTGATTCTTCAAAGTACCCTAAGTCCATTAAGCAGTCAGATAAGTTTCCCAAGCAGATAGGGTAATATTTCTTGTAAAAATGGTTGAATGAGTCCATGACATTGAAGTCAACAGCAAGTAGTTTTTGACTAACTATTTGCAGCTGGTCAATAGATAATGGGGTCATAAAGTCTGCGAAAAATTGGAAATCATAAGAAGTCGGGTACGTGGCTTCTTATGATTTGATTTATAAGAGCCAGGGCTTTAGTGATATCGATTTTAGGAATTTGAGTAGTGTCATTTGATAAAAATTTCTCAAGCAGCATTCTTAAATGGATTAGTGTCAAATTATTGTTTTCGTTTCTAAAACATCCTTGTATAGCAAGATAGCTTGTTGAACATCATGATGTTCAACAAGGTTGTAACGTTTTTTTGAGTGTTGTTGTCTTCGGATATCGAATTCAAACAATCACTACTTATCACTAACAAGTCAATTATCAGATTGAACAGAAAAGTGGATTGACAGCTGAAGCAGTTGCAGAGCTCAAAGATTACTCAAATAAACAATTTCAAGGCTAGAGAACAAAAGCAAGAACAAACAATAGCTTTACAAAGAGAAGAAGAAAAATAAAGGAGAATGAGCTATGAATTTTCTACAAAATAATTTCCAAACTTTATATTTAGGTGCAGCTGCAGGAGATATTCAAGGAAGAATTTCCGGAGCATTAACAACAGTTCAATCCGTATTGACAGGTATACAAGATCGTCAAAAAGCATTTAGATGAAGCGGAAACAATCGTGATTGCGACCGACAGCGACCGAGAAGGTGAAGCAATCGCCCGCTTGATTATCAACCTTTCGGGAAATAGCCGGAAAACCATTAAACGTTTATGGATCAACTCGCTTGAAACTAGCGAAATCAAAAAAGGATTTCAAAATCTGAAGGACGGACAGGCGTTTTATTCCACTTACAAAGAAGCAGAAACCCGACAAATCGCTGATTGGCTGGTAGGAATCAATCTCACCCGTCTTTACACGCTTTATATGCAGAAAAACGGCATGAGAGGCGTGTTTAGCGTTGGACGCGTCCAAACCCCGACTTTGTTCTTGATTTACCAACGCAACGAAGAAATCAAACATTTCGTCAGCAAGCCATTTTATGTATGAAGACGAATGGAGAGAATACTATGCAACCAAAAATGAGAGCATACATATTACGAGAAACAAACTCGTTTTCCAATGCAATGAAGGAATCGCTCTGTCTACTCATAAAACGGAAATTGAAAGAATCATGCATGCATTGGCACTTAAACTATTATTACTGGAGTTAAATTCATATGATTTTTAATCTGCAAAAAAGTTTATAGCACCGTCGCTTATACCAGAAAATATAACAAACGCCGCATTGTTTTTTTGTGCACTTTAATAATCTATTCAACTAAGGAATTAAGCTGGCTGTCAAGAGAGTAATATCGTATTGAATCTCAGGTGGAAATTTTCTGCGGTATCTTTTTTGACTGAAATGACATTAGTGTCTTTTGGGGATTGTGTATGTAAGTATTTTTTAAAATCATTTTAACAAGTTTTGGACAAAAATTCTCATGAAAAAACAGAATTTAAATAGCATGATAAATTAGAGAAGATAGTTTAATGTGCTTATAGGAACACCCCACTTTTACAGTCACAATCAATAACCTTGCTACTTTCTTTCGAAATTGATAAGAGTCTAAAGGATTGACAACGCTTGATAGTGAGCATAAACTTAATGTATGCTAGTTAGTTTACAAGTGCAAACTAAAAAAGTATGATGTGTCGTCTCTGAAATTCTCCCTGATTCAAGTCATAACCAGAGTACATATCGGTTATTTTTTGATTCCATATTTTTTCCTTTATGTGCTGAGGATTAAGGGGTACCAATTGTAATTGCGCGTTATATGGTCTTTGTTTAGAATCGCTCTCCAAAAAGCTAATTTTTTTGCATAGAATTTTAGATGTGGTATCATTAATTAGAATTATTATAAATAAGAAGTAGGTATCATTGTTTCAGTACAAAGACTAGGAGGAATGGAAGATGGAAATAGACTACAAGGATCATGGGAAGAAGCCGTATATCATTAATATTGAAGACGCCACCACAGGAAATGATAATTACCGGACGACCATTTGGACAGGCAGTAAACTGCAAGTCACCGTAATGTCCATTCAACCGGGCGATGACATCGGTTTGGAAGTGCACGAAGGCATTGACCAATTTATCCGTATTGAAGAAGGAGAAGGCGTGTGTAAAATGGGGCCTTCTAAAGATAACTTACATGTTCAACAAAAAGTGATGGATGATGACGCCGTATTTGTTCCGGCGGACATGTGGCACAACATCGAAAACACCGGTGATAAGCCGCTCAGACTGTATACCATTTATGCTGGTCCAGATCACCTTGAAGGAACGGTTCACCCTACTCATGAAGACGCCAAAAACGATCCAAACGAACACTGAGGTACACTAGGATGAAACAAAAGCCCTGCACCCGTATGGATGGTCCACTGGTGCAGGGCTTTTTTATAAAGGAGAGAAGTGGTATGAGTGATTCATTGTTTCAATTAGAGAAGGTTGGTTTTCAGGCAAACGGAAACCAAATCCTTCAAGATATCTCTTTTACAGTAAACAAAGGGGAAGTGATTGTTTTTTCTGGTCCTTCTGGAAGTGGAAAAAGTACCCTTTTGAAATTAATTGGTACGCTGCTTTCCCCAACTTCCGGAAAAATTTATTATCGAGGTACGGATCTGCAAAAAATCGATCCTGTGGAGTATAGAAAAGAAGTCTCTTATTTCTTTCAAAACGCTTCTCTATTCGATGAGACAGTTCAAGAGAACTTGTCTTTTCCTGCCCGCATAAGAGAAGAAGGATTTGATCGGGAACGTGCAAAAAAATTGTTAGAACGAGTTCAAATACCTGAAACTTACTTATCGAAAGAGGTCAAGGAACTATCAGGAGGGGAAAAACAACGGGTTGCATTGGTCCGAAATTTGATGTATCAACCGAAAGTGTTGCTCCTGGATGAAGTTACCAGTTCATTGGACCAAGAAAACAGAGCGATTGTCCTTGATTTAGTCCGAGACATGATGAAAGACCAACAAACTACGGTGTTGGCCGTCACTCACAACCAGGAAGAAATCGACCAAGCTTCTCGTCTGATTACTATCAAAGGTGGAAAAATGGAGGAATCGAAATGACAAATAATTTGGAAATCAGTAATCTTTCTTTGCTTTTATCCTCTGTCCTCTTGATAGTTGCCTTGTTGATTGATTACAAAGAGAAATTGGGATTAGGAAACGACATTTTTATTGCGGGAATTCGCGCTGTCATTCAATTATTCCTTATTGGATATGTATTGAGCTACGTATTACGAGTGGATAACAACTTTCTCACTTTAGCGATGGTTTTGTTCATTGTGTTCAACGCTTCTTATAACGCCCATACACGCAGTGAGGGGATCAACCGCTCTTTTAAAATTTCAACGACGGCTATTGGAGTAGGAACAGCCTTGTCCTTACTCATTCTTGTTTTTTCAGGAGTCATTGACTGGACCCCTTCCCAAATCGTTCCAATTACAGGCATGATTGCCAGCAACGCCATGACTGCGATTGGAGTGACCTATCGGTCTTTGAATTCAAAATTTACGGACCAACGCCAACAGGTATTGGAAAAATTGGCATTGGGAGCCAATAAAAAACAAGCGTCCATGAGTATTGTAAGAGAAAGCGTCAAAACGGGCATGGCTCCTTCTATTGACCGAACAAAAACGGTTGGACTTGTCAGCCTACCAGGTATGATGTCAGGGTTGATTTTTGCGGGAATTGATCCTGTTCAAGCGATTCGTTACCAAATTGTTGTGATGTTTATGTTGATTTCAGTTACTGCGATTTCTTCATTTATTGCTAGTTATATGGCTTACCGTGAGTTTTATAACAATCGCAGTCAATTAATTATATGATTTGGGATGATACACTACTCTTAAAACCAGTGGTTACAATTTTATGTAGTTAAAAGAAGACCTCACGAGAATAATTGCAAAAAGAACTTCATTTTTTAAGGAAGAAGGATATTTTTGTCATCGAATCTTTGGAACGACGGTTCTGTTGCAAAGTTTTAAATAAAGAATAAAATCCCTTACGGTATCTATGATTTAAGCTGGGATTCCCAATAATACCTTGATTTCAGTACAGACCGAAAACCCGAAGAGAGTGCCTTCTTTTCGGGTTTTCTTATATAATCCTCGGATGGCTTCCATGCCTTTAATCGTGGTAGAGGCAGTGCGTAAACTTCGATAGAATTTATTGCGTCTCTTTACTGGACGATGGTCTTGTTCAATCAAATTATTCAGGTATTTAATGGTACGATGTTCTGTCCCTTGATAAAAGCCGTATTCTTTTAGTTTCTTAAAGGCACTTGTAAT
>NZ_FOSJ01000056.1 GCF_900114235.1 Marinilactibacillus piezotolerans
ATTTAAGTTTGAATTTGTCTATGACAACACATTCCATACACTCTATGAACTGCAAGTTCAACTTATGGACTACGTCTATTGGTGGAATCATTTTCGCCCACATGGATCATTAAACTATGAATCTCCTATCGATTATCGAAAAAGTTGGGAACAGGAACAGGTTGAAATTAAAGTCTGCAAGTCCGTTGTCCATCAGCCGGTCAAAACTAGCCTTACATTCAGTTAAAGAGGTTGAAGTAAACTCAAACATCTTTTACACCTTATAATTTTTGTTCAAAAAAGTGTTGACATACCATGGTTTTGAGATTGTATACTATATAGGCATAGGCAGCTCGTTTTTACAGAGTATAATTAATACAACTAAAATTTAATAGATATAATTAGATTATATCTTATGTTTAAAAGAAGAATTGCATACAGAACTATGATAGAGTAATGTTAGAGTCAATAACATTTTCAAAATTAAACATACATGGTTCAAAGCAAATAAGCGGAGGGTTATGGTTTGGAAAAAATCTCGATATACCATACAAACGATATACATTCACATTTGATGAATTGGCCACGAACTGCGAAGTTTTTGAGAAGTGTTCGTTCTTTTCATGAGAATCAAAAAGAAGAAGTACTGATTTTTGATATTGGAGATGCCTGCGATAGAGTTCATCCGCTCACGGAAGCTACAAATGGTCAAGCGATTATAAGGCTATTGAATGATGCTCACTACGATGCCGTTACTATTGGAAATAATGAGGGAATTGGTAGTACTAAGTATCAGTTAAATCATCTATATAATGATGCTGATTTTAAAGTGATATTGTCAAACTTGACCGATAAAGAGACAAATTTAATACCTGAATGGGCTCTGCCTATTAAAATTTATAAAACGAAATCCGGATCAAAATTAGGAGTATTTGCATGCACAATTCCGTTAGCGGTAAGTTATGGACCTTTAGGATGGGACGTAGAGGATCCTTTTAAGACAATCGAAAGAATCTTAGAACAATATGATGGGATTGTTGACAACTGGATTTTACTAAGTCATCTTGGAATTGACTACGATAGAAAAATTGCAGAAAAATTTAGTGAATTAAATGTTATAATAGGAGCACATACTCACCATTTATTGCCCGAAGGAGAATACGTAAATGACTCACTTTTGGCAGGTGCAGGAAAATTTGGAGAATATATTGGACATATAAGTTTGGAAATAGAGAATCAGAAAATAATAAAAACTACTGCAGAAGTAATTGATGTTAAAAAAACAGTAAAATCTGTTAAAGACGAAAATATACTTGTACATCAGTATGCTCAGCTAGGACATGAACTATTACAGAAACAAAAAATTGCTGTTATACCTGAGACTCTGGAAGCAGACTGGAAACAGTGTACTAATTTTGTGAATATAGGTCTTGAAGCGTTATGCGATTATGCAGAAACAGATGCTGCTATTTTAAATTCTGGTCTATTCCTTCAACCAATCATACAAGGCAGTGTAACAAATGATGATCTTCACAGAGCCTTACCTCATCCTATGCGCTTATTAAAGTATACAGTAACTGGTAAACAGTTAAAAAAACTGATTAAATCCATGGAATCTCAGAGAGCGAGACTGGAACCACTACCGATAAAAGGATTAGGTTTCAGAGGCAAAATCTTTGGTAAACTTTGTTATAAAGGTATTCAAGTAACTGATAATCAAGAAATCAGATTTAATGGAAAGCCGATCAGAGAAGAAGATAACTATACCATTGCTTCAGTAGATCACTATTTATTTGTTCCATTTTTCCCTACAATTGGTGAAGAATCTGATTATCAAGTATTGTTTCCACATTTCTTAAGAGTAGTTATAGGAAATTATTTACAAAAAATATATCCGATAAAATAGAAAGACAAAAAGAAGGGGTCTTATGAGCGACACATTAAAAGAAGAAAACAAAGAAGTACAAAGTAAACCAGAAATTTCCAGCGACATGCTGGATCTGGATATTGTTGAAGACAATAAGTTAGTCAAAAAACTTGATCACGAAACACTTTCCTTGAATGGTGCTGCTTACAAAATTGTTGAAGAATATAGAGAAGCAATTGATTTTGAGATGATTGAAGCAAGATATACGGATTTTCTTGAAAAATATGATTATATCGTCGGAGACATATCTTATGATAAACTGAGATTAAGAGGTTTTTACTACTCGAAAAATAAAAAAGTACCGATTGATATGAGAATTTCTAGTTTGAAAGACTATTTGACTGAATATTGCAGTTTTGGTTGTGCTTATTTTGTGCTGGAACGATTAGAACCTAAGAAAAAACAGACTAGTCCTTCTAAGCGTAAAAGTAAACCAACCCAGAATAAAAAAAATACTCAAAATAAAAAGCAGAAAAATTTACGCAAATTTGATCAAGCAAAAAAACGAGAAGAAAAGAGCAAGCCAGAAAATAAAAAATTAAATAATGTTCAAAATAAGAAATCTTTCACAAAAATAGGAAGAAAACCTCAAGAAAATATAGATAAAAAAACTACTTCACAAACTGAAGAAAATAAAGTCAAAACTGTAAAAAATCAAAAAGGCGAAACTAAATTTAAAATACGCCAAAGAAATAAACCAGAATAGCTCTAAGTAAAAATAAATAAAACCAACATTACAGATTAGAAAGGCTAGTGTATGGAAGATAAGATTAAAGATTATAAAGGGTATTTAATTGATTTAGATGGGACAATGTATAAGGGGAATGAACCGATATCAGAAGCACCGGGTTTTATCAATCAGTTGAGAAAGGCAGAAAAGCCATTTTTATTCGTAACTAATAATTCTACTAGCAGTCCCAGAGAAGTAGCCAAGAAATTGAATGAACAATTTAACGTTGAAGCTTATGAAGAAGAAGTTTATACGAGTTCGCTGGCGACTGCAGACTATCTCAAGACATTGAGTGGTAAATCGGTTTATGTTGTAGGAGAAAAAGGATTGTTAGAAGCAGTTTTGAATGCTGGTTTTAAAATTGATGAAGAAAATCCTGATCACGTAGTGGTAGGACTAGATCGTGCACTCACTTATGAAAAATGTGAAAAAGCCACATTGGCCATTCAAAAAGGCGCAACTTTTGTAGCAACCAACAAAGATACAAATTTACCAACAGAACGTGGAATGGTACCTGGTGCCGGGTCTGTAGTGGCTTTAATAGAAAAGGCCACTAGAATTGTACCGACCTTTGTGGGGAAACCCGAAGCTATCATTATGGATGAAGCTATAAAGCGGATTGGATTCAAAAAAAATGAAGTATTGATGGTGGGGGATAACTACGAGACGGATATTCTTGCTGGAATCAATAATGAAGTGGATACATTACTTGTATATACTGGTTTTACAAAGGAAGAAGATATGAAAACAGTTATTGAGCAACCCACTTATGCAATTCAAACGTTGGCTGACTGGAGAATTGATCTATGACTAGAGTGAAAGATGTCTTAGGAATTGTCAGCATCTTTTTGTTGATTATAACACTGTCGATTGCTGTTACAATCTGGTTTGTACCTTTATACCAATTTACTATACAAACCCAGAACATCCCAGAAGTACTTGGATTGACTTATGATAAGTTAATGGATAATTACTATGTGCTTTTACAGTACTTGCATTTTCCGTGGATTCAGGAATTGAAGCTGCCTGATTTTACAAGTTCTGAAAGTGGATTGCTACATTTTTATGAAGTGAAGTTACTTTTTTATCTCAATTATAGTGTGTTATTCATCAGTCTTATCTCTACACTGTTTTATTTAAAATTTGTAAAAAGAGCCAGAAGAATCTGGGTTCTGATTAAGCCATTTTTTATTGCTTCTTTGATGCCACCAGTATTATTGCTGTTTTTAGCAGTTAATTTTGATAGAATGTTTGTCTCGTTTCATCAAATCTTTTTCAATAATGATGCTTGGCTGTTTAACCCTGCAACAGACCCGATTATTAATGCGTTACCACAGGACTTTTTTATGTACTGTTTTATTTTATTTTTCGTATTAATTGAAACTTCTTTCGTACTCGGATACCAGATAAGTAAAAAATGTGCATTTAATAAAGGGTAGGTAAAAATTTAAATAAAATAAAATTTTAGTCAAAAAAATAATCTTCTTAATATCTTAAAGAAAATGAGATATTATTTAAGATTGTTTTTTTTTATGGAAAAGCAAATAGAAAGAAATAATATATATCGGTTTATGGGGAGAGGCTTTTTGAAAGTAAATAGGACGAACTATCTTACATTTATTTTTAATGTACTCTCTTGGTCTATATCGAATTGCGTAAAAGCAGCATATATAAAGAAAGAGAATGGAGCGATTAATCCATTCTCTTTCTTCTTAAATGATTCATTATATCATTTGAGTTTTAATTATTTCATTATATCTGATATGCCTGGATCATCATGTGCTAAACGACTGGCAGCTGCTGCAGCAATTGCTCCAACGATATCATCCAAGAAAGTGTGTGTCTGGTCTTTATTTTGGTGATCGTCAAGTTTTGCAATTAATTTGGGTTTAGTTTTGTCTAAGAAGCCATAATTAGTGAATCCGATAGATCCATATACATTGACGATCGATAAGGCTAAAATCTCATCTATTCCATATAATCCCTCATCTTCTTGAATGATTTCCTGAAGTGGGCTGGAGAGTTTACCTTGTTCGCACAAGACGTCCAACTCAATCCCTGTAAGAATCGTATTTTGAACTTCTCTTTTCTTGATCACTGACCGAACATTTTCCAAGCAGATTTCCATAGAAATATCTGTTATATATGGTTTTTGAAGGTCATAAACTAATTCTGCTATTTCTTCTAGAGACACGCCTCGTTCTTTTAAGCGTTCCAGTGCTACTTTATGCAATTTTGAGCTAGATTGTACCATGTTTAAGTCCTCCTTGATATTTTTTTCTGTTTCAGAATTACTTGTCAAACGATAATTTAGTACTTTGATAAGGTTGAGCATGTTCTTTTGGACGAATGTAATGAATGGCATGATTGACTGCAGTAGGAGCTTCTCCAAAACCTGTAGCAATCAATTTAATTTTACCATCATAAGTACTAACATCGCCAGCAGCATAAATTCCTTCAACAGAAGTTTCCATTTTGTGATTGACTATAATTTCATTTCTATCTAATTCAATATTCCAATTCCTAAGCGGGCCTATCGAGGAACTGAAGCCGTAGTTGACAACAAAGAAATCAAGATCAATTGTTTTTGTTTCATCTCCCTTTGATTTCTTGAAAGTAACAGACTGAAGCTCTTCGTTTGTTCCATTCAACTTATAAGGAATATAAGGTGTCATTAGTTCAATCGATGAATTTTTAACTTGTTCTACTGAAGCTTCATGTGCTCTGAATTTATCTCTACGGTGAATCAGATAAACTTTATTAGCGATTGGTTCTAGTGTTAATGCCCAATCAACGGCAGAATCACCTCCGCCACAAACTGCAACAGTTTTGTCTTTATATTGTTCAAGGTTATTTACAATATACTGTAAGGATTGTTCCTCATATAATTCAGCATTTTCCACAGTTAATTTTCTAGGTTTGAATGCACCTTGTCCTGTGGTTACAATAACTGTCTTAGAATAGTGTTTACCTTTAGCCGTTCTTAGTTCAAAAATATCGTCATCCCGTTTGATGATTTCTTCTACTTGTTCTTCAAGACAAATCTGCTGATCAAAGAGATCCATTTGAGCTGTTAGTTCTTTGATCAATTCTTTTCCTGTAACTGCCGCATGTCCACCAATATCATAAATTTTTTTATCTGGATACAACAGAGCGACTTGTCCACCTAAGACGGGTAAAGTTTCAATCAATTTTGTTTTAGCATTTCTCATACCTGAGTAGAATGCTGAGAACATTCCCACAGGACCACCACCAATTATAGTGATGTCATATATTTCATTTTCGTTAACCAATTTAAATCCTCCATTAAACTAAATACATTTAATAAATTTACTAGTAGGCAATATGAATTAGGAAAGAAATCAGAATTCCAGATAAAATACCAAAAAATACTTCAATTGGTTTATGACCAAGAAATTCTTTTGAATGTCTATCGTCTTCGATTAATTCTTTAACGTTTTTGGTTCCTTCTTGTCCGATAGTAACAATTGTTTTTCGAATATTTTCTAAATCGGCAATCAGCTCATTAATTAAAATACCATGTTCACCACTTTGTCTTCTGACACCCATTGAATCGAAAATAACAATTACTCCAAATGTTGCGGCAATAGCAACTAAAGGGGAAGCAACTCCCTCTTCAATGGTCAAAGCAGTAATTAAGGCAGTAACACCAGCTGAATGGGAACTGGGCATACCACCAGTAGAAGTAATCAATGCTAATGAAGTAGGGCGACCTAATATAAATGCGACAGGAACTTTAATAAATTGAGTAATGATAATTGCACAGAGAGCAGCGATTAAAGGGTAATTACTGAAAAATGGCATAAACAATCTTCCTTTTTAAGTGATGCGTTTCTAATACTAATCATAACACGAAAAATAAAATTATTAATGGAAAACTTTTAACAGGAATTGAATATCTTTGGCAGATAAATCCTGTTGAATTATATGGAGACAAAAAGAGTTGGATTTTAAAATCGGAAAATGATTGATCGAACTTGTTTATGTAGAAAGAGGTTGGAAACGGGATCGATCTAAGGTAAAATGTTTATGATATCAAAAGGAGGAATTTATAAAATGAGTCAGTTTCCACAACTAGCAGAAAAGAATGAAGATACCCTAACAGCAACGATTAAAACCAACAAGGGAGATATTACAGTGCAGCTGTTTCCAGAGCACGCACCCAAAACAGTAGAAAATTTTACTGGACTAGCTGAAAAAGGCTATTATGATGGGGTTATTTTTCACCGGGTAATTCCGAATTTCATGATCCAAGGAGGAGATCCTACAGGAAGTGGAATGGGAGGAGAGAGCCTTTGGGGAGGAAATTTTGAAGATGAATTTTCACCAGAATTATTCAATTTAAACGGAGCTTTATCTATGGCCAATGCTGGACCAGGAACCAACTCTAGTCAATTTTTCATCGTCACAATGTCAGAACTTCCTGAACAAATGGTTTCACAACTTGAACAAGCAGGATTTCCTGAAGAAATCATTAATGCGTATAAACAAAATGGGGGTACCCCTTGGCTGGATCAGAAACATACGGTATTTGGCCATGTTATAGATGGCTATGAAGTAGCTGAAACGATTCAAAATGTCGAGCGTAATGCTATGGATAAACCAAACGAAGATGTAGTAATTGAAACAATTGAAGTTCACAGATAATCAGATTAACAGAATAGGTAGAGCGTAAGTCAGCTCTACCTTATTTCTCTACATAAAATTTATATAAGGGGTGGTTAAATGTTAGGAGCAATCGAAGCTGGCGGTACAAAATTTGTATGCGCTGTTAGCAATCGTTCATTAGAAATTCAGGATCGTGTTTCAATTCCGACAACAACGCCAGAAGAAACTTTGGAGAAAGTATTTTCTTTTTTTGATCAGTATGAATTAGAAGCAATGGGTATTGGTTCTTTTGGACCGATTGATGTAAACAAAGCCTCAAGTACTTATGGCTACATCACTACTACTCCTAAAACAGCATGGAAGAACACTGACTTTTTAGGGCAAATGAAAAATAGATATAATATACCAATAGGATGGACAACTGATGTAAATGCAGCAGCTCTTGGAGAACTAGAAAAAGGTGCTGCAAAAGGTAAATCATCCTGTGTTTATCTAACAGTTGGAACTGGAATTGGTGGAGGAGCTGTAGTGAATGGCGAGCCGCTTGAAGGGTTTGGACATCCAGAAATGGGACACGTGTTAGTTAGGATGCATCCGGATGATGACTTCGAAGGTATTTGTCCTTATCACAAAAATTGTTTAGAAGGGTTAGCTTCTGGACCCGCTCTTGAAAAAAGATATGGTGAAAAAGCTCAAAACTTAACAAACAAACAAAATGTTTGGGAAATACAAGCTTATTATTTGGCACAAGCTTTAATGAATTATACTTTGATTTTAAGCCCTGAGCGAATTATTCTTGGTGGAGGAGTTATGAAACAACAGCATTTATTCCCGCTAATTAGGAAAGAGTTTAACAGTTTAATGAAGGGTTACGTTAATACACCTGATTTAGATGAATATATTGTTTCTCCAGGTTTAGGAGACGATGCCGGAATTACAGGCAGTCTTATATTAGCGTTAAATGAATTAGATTAAAACAAAGTCACTTCCAAAAACAGGAAGTGACTTTTTAACTAATTTTTAACTGAATCAAATACTTTTTTGACTCTTTGTAGTCCCTCTTTGAGTACAGATCTTGGACAAGCGAAATTTAAGCGCATAAATTGCTGGCTAGAGTTACCATAAGCTATCCCTGCATTTAAAGCAATATCGCCTTTTTGTATGAATGTTTCTGTCAGTTTGTCACCTTCAATATGCAGACTAGAAGCATCAAACCAGAAAAGGTAAGTAGATTCTGGTTTCATATAAAATACTTCGGGTAACTCTTTGTCAAAAAACTCAATAACTAAATTGCGATTTTCTTCCAAATACTCCATAAGTTCTTTATGCCATTCTATACTTTTTGAAAATGCTGCTTCAGTAGCAACCATTCCAAACGTAGATATACTGTTTTGTTCAGTTTCGTGTTGTACGGTTTCTATTTTTCCTTTCAATTCATCATTGCAGACGATATAAAAAGCAAGTTTAACTCCTGCTAAGTTAAATGTTTTGCTGGCAGAGTGTAAAGTTACTACCCAGTTTTTATATTCTTCTTTTAAGGATATTGGAGAATAAATGGTAGAGTCAGTGTAAGTTAGATCACTGTGGATTTCATCACTGATTAAAATAACTTCGTATTGGATACAAAGATCGATTAATTGGATTAGTTCTTCCTTAGACCAGACACGTCCTCCGGGATTGTGCGGATTACTTAAAATAAACATTTTGATAGAGTGTTCTTTGAAAGACTTCTCAATATGGTCATAATCCATTTTGTATTGCCCATTTTCAATTATCAAGGGTGTACGGTATATTCTGCGATTATTTGATTGAACAACTGAAGAAAAAGGAGTATAAACAGGGTCATGAATCAGCACGCCATCATGTGGAGAAGTGAGAGCTTGAACACAAACGGCGATTGCGCCTACAACTCCTGGTGAGAATAAAATATTTTCCTTGTTGATATTCATCTGATGTCTTTCTTTTTGCCAGAGAATTATAGATTCGAATAAAGAATCAGACGGTAAAGCATAACCTAGAATTTGATCATCAATCAATTCATGCAATGCTTTCCTTATTTGATCAGAATTTTTAAAATCCATATCAGCTACCCACATTGGTAAAGCAGTAGCAGATCCAAATAGTTGTTCTCTAGCATCCCATTTGACACTGTTTGTCCCACTTCTGTCGATTATTTCGTCAAAATTTTGACTCATACATATCATCATCCTTTACTTTTTTTCATTATATCCTTGTTTAATAGTAATTTCTACAGAGGATTTAAATCTATCATTAATCATTTGAAAAAGTACCCTAGTTTCCCTACATCTACGTTTCATGCTATAATTAATTAGATAATAATAAAAAATACTCCATGACAGACAGAGAGGTGATTTCGTGGATTATAAAATTGGAAATCGTGTGCGCGGTATTGTTACAGGCATACAACCGTATGGAGTATTTGTTGCATTAGATGATGAAACACAAGGTCTTGTTCATATTTCTGAATTAAAGCATGGATTTATAAAAGAAATAGAAGATATAGTCAATATAGGTGATGAAGTGGATGTCATCATCATGGATATTGATGAATATAGTAAAAAAATTAGTCTTTCAATGAGAGGTCTTCACAGACCAAAATATCATCCGTTTTCAAATAAAAAAAAGAATCCTAGGTATGGACGTCGAACTGGAACTGAATTTGAATCGATCAGAAAACAGCTTCCTGTGTGGATTGACGAAGCACTTCGAGAAATCGAAAAAAATGAACAACATAGTTGATAGCAGTTTAAAAGTTCCAATACTTTAAAAACTGTATACTGTTTAGATAGCTGGATATTCTCTTTTCATAGTAGAAGCTTCTTAATATCCAGATTGATGAATGACTGGTAAGACTACGAGAGGTGTAAAATTTGATAGCAAAAAATCGTTATGTAGCATGTACAGTTTTAGTAAAAGATGAAGATGATAGATTTGTATTTTTAGTAAAAAAAGAAGCAGAAGGATTTTCTTTTCCTGCTACAGAAGTTTTGCCAAGGAAAACCGGGTTGGCTTGTATTATTGATCGAATGAAAGAAGTACTCTTATTAGATGTTGAAAAACTTGAGTTAAATGAGCTCACGAACGCAGTAGTAGCAAATCACCGCGTTCCGCTATTTGTGTTCAACTATGAAGATGAACAAATTAAAAGTCCAATGGAGTTGTTACCAGAAGATAGTGAACTTACTTGGGAACATTCAGAGAAAATTACTAAAACCTTAAAAGATTGGGAAATATCTGGAGTTCCACAGTTTTTATTGATTTAAAAAATGAAAACAAGGGAGATCTTTTTACCTACCTCTTGTTTTTTGTAGGACAAATCATTTAAAATAAGTAATGAAAGATACCAAAAACATGGAGGTTAGAACACAAATGGCTCACATTTCATTTGATTATTCAAAAGTACTAAATCGTTTTATCGGAAAAGAAGAACTGGGAAATATGCAAGCTCAAGTTTCAACAGCTGACGACACGCTTAGAAATGGTACTGGAGTAGGCAGTGATTTTCTTGGATGGGTTGATTTACCTACTGCTTATAACAAAGATGAATTTGCCCGCATAAAAAAAGCAGCTCAAAAGATTAAATCTGATTCAGAAATCCTAATTGTTATTGGAATAGGTGGATCATACTTGGGTGCTAAGGCAGCAATCGATTTCCTTAATCACTCGTTCTACAATGAATTAAGTTCAGATAAAAGAGATACTCCACAAATTTTCTTTGCAGGAAATAGTATCAGTTCAACTTATTTAGCTGATTTAATTGAATTGATAGGAGATAAAGATTTCTCTGTAAACGTCATTTCTAAATCAGGAACAACTACCGAACCAGCAATTGCTTTTCGTGTATTTAAAAATCTACTTAATGAAAAATATGGAGAAGAAGAAGCAAAAACTCGTATTTTTGCTACAACAGATAAAGAAAAAGGAGCATTAAAATCACTTGCTGATGCAGAAGGATATGAAACCTTTGTTATCCCTGATGACGTTGGAGGACGTTTTTCTGTACTTACAGCTGTAGGGTTACTGCCAATTGCAGTTAGTGGCGGAAACTTAGACGAGTTAATGAGAGGTGCAGCAGATGCAGCAAGTTTTTATACTAAAGCAGATTTATCTGAAAACGAAGCTTACCAATATGCTGCATTAAGAAATGTTTTGTACCGCAAAGGTTATTCTACAGAACTATTGATTAACTATGAACCAAATCTACAATATTTCTCTGAATGGTGGAAACAATTGTTTGGCGAATCAGAAGGAAAAGACCAACGTGGAATTTATCCTTCAAGTGCAAACTTTTCAACTGATTTGCACTCATTAGGTCAATATATCCAAGAAGGTAGACGTAATTTATTTGAAACAGTTATCAAAATTGATAATCCTACTAAAACAGTAAAAATCCCTTCAGATTCAGAAGATTTAGATGGACTAGGCTATTTAGAAGGGAAAGAAATTGATTTTGTTAATACTAAAGCTTTTCAAGGTACGTTATTGGCACACACTGATGGGAATGTTCCAAATTTTGTCTTAACAATTCCTGATACAAGTGCTTATACTCTTGGGTATCTATTTTATTTCTTTGAAATATCTGTAGCGATTTCAGGTTATCTGAATAGTGTCAATCCTTTTGATCAACCAGGCGTTGAAGCGTATAAGAAAAACATGTTCGCGCTTTTAGGAAAACCAGGATTTGAGGAATTAGCTAAAGAATTAAATGATCGTCTTTAGAATTAATTAACTAACTATATAGTAAAAAACCTCTAGCAGGAA
The DNA here is from genome assembly GCF_900114235.1 of Marinilactibacillus piezotolerans. Taxonomy (GTDB): domain Bacteria; phylum Bacillota; class Bacilli; order Lactobacillales; family Carnobacteriaceae_A; genus Marinilactibacillus; species Marinilactibacillus piezotolerans. The sequence continues at coordinate 12,048 of NZ_FOSJ01000056.1, forward strand.
AATACTTCTTGCGGAGGTTTTCTACTATATATATTTATATTGGAAAGGTGAGAAATCAAAATGTCTAAACAGATAGTGGTGAATACAGCTCAGATAGAAGAGTATCAAAAAGTGATGGAGATTTTAACGGATACAGCGAAATGGTTGAATGAAAAAGGTTCTACACAATGGAATGACTTGTTATCCGGAGAAGATGTTCACAATACTAAAAAGGCGATCGAAAAAGAAGAAGTTTACTTAGTTAGTCAACAAGATCTAATAATTGGGATGTTTGTGCTTTGGGAAAATCAGAGTCAATGGGATCAGATTTTATGGGGGACAGAACCAGTCAATGATATCTGCTATTTACATAGAGTAGCATTGACAAAAGGGGCGCATGGAAGAAAGGTTGGTATTCAATTGATTAATGCAGCTCTTAGTACTGCAAAGCAAAACAATAAAAATAAAGTGAGATTAGATTGTTTAGCTGATAATCAATATTTGAATCAACTATACAAAAATGCCGGATTTCAGTTAAAGGCAGCTGGAAAGACGGCAAACGAGTTTAATAGTAACCTTTATAATTTATATGAAAAATCTCTTTAAAATAACTACTTAAATAGAGATTTCATGATTAAAAAGAAAAAACCAATCATTTTTTAGAATATTTCTATTGACCAGACCTCGATAACATGATAAAGTATATCTTGTCGCTTGTGAGTAACGAATAGATGTCAAAAGCAGTATGAAAAAATGTGCTTGACACAATTACACACAAGATGATATACTATTACAAGTCGAGTAAGTTAACGCTTCCAACGTTGAGCTGGATGGATATTGTTACGAAAAAGTTTTTAAAAAGCAGTTGACATCAAATCGACAACATGGTATGATATAAAAGTTGCTGACAAACAAGGCAACGACTTATAAAGTAGTAGATCTTTGAAAACTGAACAAAGTAAAAACAACCAAATGTGCAGGGGTCTTCGATTCTTTATTGGATCAAGACAACTATCGGATGAACAAGGTTCATCCACAATTAATATAATGAGCTTTTCAAACTTAAAACGAGAGTTTGATCCTGGCTCAGGACGAACGCTGGCGGTATGCCTAATACATGCAAGTCGAACGATGAAATTCTCTGCTTGCAGAGAATGGATTAGTGGCGAACGGGTGAGTAACACGTGGGTAACCTGCCCATAAGAGGGGGATAACATTCGGAAACGGAT
>NZ_FOSJ01000055.1 GCF_900114235.1 Marinilactibacillus piezotolerans
AGGGGGGGAAGAGGTGCCTTTTTGTATTTTAATTGATAGAGCAACGATAGTTGCATTAAAACAACACGAAAAAACAAAAAAATTGGTAATTACTAGTGCACAGACGGAGGGAAATGTATGAAGATTTTGATTGTGGATGACGAGACCAACATTTTGGAAATTGTGGAGGCATACTTGATTACCCATAATTATCAGGTGTTCCGAGCCATGGACGGAGAAGAAGCCTTGCGTAAAGCTGAAACTATAGTGCCGGACCTCATCGTCCTGGACCTCATGCTTCCAGACATCTCTGGGCTCGAAGTCTGCCAAAAAATCAGAGAATTTTCCAACGTCCCCATTATCATGCTAACGGCTAAAACAGCTGAGCAGGATATCTTGAAAGGCTTACAATTAGGAGCGGATGACTATGTGACGAAACCCTTCAGCCCTAAAGAACTAGTAGCTCGAGTAGAGACCGTGTTGCGCCGTGCACGATCGGAACCACAAGAAGAAAAGTTATCGTTTGAGGGAGGCCTGTTGGAAATCTACCCGGATAGGAAACAAGTCTTAAAGAAAGGCGTAGAGGTCGACCTTACGCCCACGGAGTACGCTTTGTTATTCCTATTAGCCTCTCATCCTAAACAATTATTTTCCCGTGACCAGCTGCTAGATGCGGTCAAAGGGCTAGATTTTGACGGAACGGATCGAATCATAGACACTCACATTAAGAATTTACGACAAAAATAGAGGGCGATAAACGAAACCCTCACTATATTCTGACAGCATATGGAACGGGATACCGATTTGGTGGTCAAAAATGAAGCGAACGATAAAATGGCAACTCCTCCTTTCCTTTATTTCTCTCTCTTTTATTCTTGTAGGGGGGGTTCAGCTGGATAACATTGAACTTAATGGAAAGCCATTTTGCTGACTATGTGAAGGAAAGGCAGGAATCAGAGTTAAAAGAATACACCTCTGAATTAGAGGCTCTTTATCGAGAAGATGGCACCTGGGAAGAGGATTCACAAGCAATCCAAAGTTTGGGTCGAAATGCTCTTCAACACGCAGTGATTCTGAATATATATGACGAAGATGGACAGCTATTATGGGGCCCGTCTCCCTCTGAGGAAAAAGAAGCCGAGGACAAGATTCAGAATCATCTACTGCATATGGAGCAAATAATGGGAAATGTGGATAGAGTCTATGTGCAATCCCGTATTCCGCTCTATAATGGCAGCGAAGAAGTGGGCTTGGTAGAGATACAGTTCGGAGGTCCTTTCGCTTATACGGAACATGAAGCTTTCTTCATTTCTGATATGAGAAATATCTTGATTCTGGTGGCCATTATCTCTCTTCTTATATCTTTCTTCTTTGCGGTACTAGTAGCCAAAAAACTAAGTGCACCTATTGTCGCAATCAATGATTTCACCACGGAAATTGCGAAAGGACGTTACAGTAGTCTTCCTTTGGAAGAATCGGGAATTCGAGAGATTGACGATCTTAGAGATGCAGTAAACGAGCTCTCTCTGCAACTTCAACGCCAGCAGGAGATTCGAAACCGTTTGTCTTCCGATATTGCCCATGAAATCAGGACCCCTTTGACGACGTTAAAGGGAAATATTGAAGCCATGATAGATGGTGTCTGGGAAGTATCAGAAGAGCGTCTCTATCGTTGTTATGAGGAAGTGAACCGCATCACTCGTCTAATTGGAGAAATCGATCGAATCAATGAGATTGAAAGTCAGGAGTCCCAGCTACAAAAGTCCACCTTTGACTTAAAGGAACTATCTCAGCAAATCTGGGATAATTTTCAGGCATTACTAATCGAGAGACAGATTCACTGTTCCATTAGTGGGAATTCTGTTCTTGTTTCCGCAGATCGAGATAAAATGCATCAGGTCATAACCAATCTTTTATTCAATGCTATTAAATTTACTCCTTCTGGTGGGAAAATTGACATTCATGTTTCGCAAAGTAGAGCCACTGTTTCCTTTCGAATAGGGGATAATGGACAAGGAATCCCTCCGGACGAGGTAAGTCAAATCTTTGAACGTTTCTATATGGCGGAACCATCTCGAAATAGTCAGCTGGGTGGACAGGGAATTGGGCTTTCCATTGTAAAAAGTATTATCCATGCCCATCATGGTACTATTTCTGTAGATAGTGTCTATGGAAAGGGTACAACTTTTACGATTACTCTTCCTAAAAATAAATAGAAGCGTACAAAAAGCACTTCAACTGTAGTTGAAGTGCTTTTTGAGTGGTTAATCATAGTCTCATACACGCAGTATAATATTATCCATCTTTACTATTATTGCACCAGGACATCAATCTCTGTCAGTTCAGGATTGTCGGATACAATTTCGATTAGCAAGCGATGAGGCAAGTTAAGACTGGTTTCTCCAGGAGATTGAATCCAATCTGTCCTCACCGCAACTTGGTGCATGCTGTTATCTTCTTTATTACGAATCCGCTCACCATCAATCTCAATAATATTATACCGTCCTGGGGCGGGGTAATAGGTAATGAGCTGATGCTCCTTATTTCCTGTCAGGAGAAACCGATCTACTACCTCTCCATTAATCGAGATTACTGCATACAAATCACTGCTCTCACTGCTTGTGTTCTTCATCGCAAAGACCACAACTGGGGAAAAAGAAAGAACAATCAACAGAGAAACAATAATAATATCAAAAGGTTTTACCATTTTCAGATACTTTTTTATCGGGAATGACCTCCTCATTTGTTATCCTCTGTTTTTAATGGTTACTCCAAATGTTTTTTTCTCTTCAAGTACTCTTCTTCCGTGATATTTCCTCTAGCAAATTCTTTTTGAAGAAGTTCTAAGGGAGTCTCTTTTCCACTTCGATTATCTGTCCGGTCAGAAAGGAGCTTAATAACAAGGTACACTATTACAACAATCAGTACAATCCAAAATAGTCCCATCAACATCATCCAACCCATTCCTCCTTGTGTAAATAAGTTCGCACAGTCCCACATGTTTAACACTCCCTTTTCTATAATTCATCTATGCCGGTTTCTATTTATTATTGTTCCTTTTTGAGTCGCCATCCTTCTAAATAGTAAGATTTAGCGGGGTAATCCCTTCTGCGGTATATCCAAATGCCGATGGCACCAATAAATAGAAGTAAAGATAGCCCTTGTGACACCCGGAGTAAATCACCAATCCATAAGCTGTCGGTTCGCATGCCTTCTATAAAAAACCTTCCTACTGAATACCAGATTACATAGCTAAGTGCCACTTCCCCTTGCCGCAATAAACCTTTGCGGTTCCGAACAAAAATGATTAGACCGAAGCCTAAAAGGCTCCACAAGGACTCGTATAGGAATGTCGGATGATAGTACACGCCATTAATTTGCATCTGGTTAATGATAAAGTCTGGGAGATACAAGTTTTCTAAAAAGGTACGAGTTACTTCTCCTCCATGAGCTTCCTGGTTGATAAAGTTTCCCCATCTACCGATGGCCTGCGCCAAGAGAACATATGGGGCTAATACATCAAGCATTAAAGCAACTGGAATTTCCTTTTTCTTGGCGTACCAGTAAACGGTTAATCCTCCCGCAATCAAGCCTCCATAAATGGCAATACCACCGTTCCAAATGGCGATGATTTCAAGGGGATTTTGTATATAGTAATCCCACTCAAATAGTACATAGTAAATTCGGGCTCCTATTAATCCAATAGGAATAGCCCATAGTGCCATATCTATTAGCGTATCCTCTTCAAAGCCTCTCTTTTTCCCTTCTTTTGACGCTAATGAGATAGCGAGAAGCATAGCTACACCAATAATAATTCCATACCAATAGACGGTAAATGGACCAAACGAAAAGGCGACGCGATCGATTGTTTCTGTTGTCATGTCCATGTTTTTCTCCTTGTAAATATATATTTATCTTCTGTTTGTGAGTTGATAAAACTAAGGAGTGCGTAGACTCATTTTAAATTCTTTTACGCACTTTTTTCAATTGAAATTAATGAGCCTTTCTTTTTTTATATTCCTAGGTATTGAGAAGGATCCACCGTTGAGCCATTTTTATATATTTGAAAATCCAAATGTACACCGGTCGAGACGCCTGTTGTCCCCATGATTCCAATTGGTTGCCCTTGAGCAACTTCTTGTCCCGATGAAACCAACATATTCGGTTGTAGATGAGAATAAACTGATTTATATCCATCCCCATGATCAATCTCTATGTAATATCCTAAGCCGTTATTGTAAGATGCCGTAATCACTTTACCTGAACGCGAAGCTATAATAGATCCGCTCCCAGCAATATCTATGCCTTTATGAAACCTCTGATTACCAAAAACGGGATGTGTCCGCCAGCCATATCGAGAAGTGACTATTCCATTTGCTAGCAAAATCCATCTAGAGTTAACATTCGTTTCCTTATCATTGTTTGGTTCTGGCGGATTAACAGTCTTTAAGTCCTTGTTTGCTTGAACTTTTATTTCAACCTGTACTTTTTGATTTTTTTCTTGAATTTTTTGGGTTAAAGCGGTCGTTTGTTTTGCAATAATAGTTTGTTCGTTAATAATTCCTTCTCTTTCAGTAGCAGTTAAATTGTATTGTTCGACTATTTGTATAATTTTGTTCTCTAATGTACTACGTTGAGTGGACAATTTCTCTTGGTCTACTTCCAACTGATTTCTGATGGCTTGCATTTTTTCTTGTTTATTTTTGTATTGGCGCTCTTTATCTTCTAATGTTCGCTTATCATCTATTTGGGTTTTCATAATATCTTGATTTGCATCCATCAACTGACCTATTACATTAATACGTCCAAGAAAATCAGATAAGTTTTCTGAAGAAGCTAATAGACTAGCAATATCTTGAGGATTTGCCTGCGTTTGAACCGATCTTGCTTGGGATTCTAAACGAGCGGTTCTGCTGTTAATTTTATCTTGTAATTGAACCGTCTCTTTTTGCAGTTTCTTAATCTCTTCCTCAATTTGATTCATTTCTTCTTCCTTGCGCTTAATTTTTTCTATCAATGTAGAAATATCCTTTTGTAATCCTGCCACTTCTCCTTCTATCTGCTCTTTTTTTTCTTCTAAAGATTCCATCTCTTGTTCTTTACTTTTAATTTCCTCGTTTAGCAACTCTGATTGTTTACCTAATTCTTGCTCTTGTTATTTTAATTCTTCCGTTTTTTCGGAAGCGGCTTTTACTTCTAAAGAACTAAACATCGGTGTCATCAAAAAGATTGTCGTTGCTATAGGAAAGAGGTACTTTTTCTTCATTCTTCCTTCTCCTATGTATATAGTTAGTATTGACTGCTTGAAACAACTTATTTCTTCCTTTATCGTGTATCAATATAACAATGAATTATGTAGATTTTATGGAGTTATTTAATCTACATAAAATCTACATAATTTTTCTTTATTATCGCTACAGAAAGGTAAAAAATAGCGGTCACTTCCAGAGTTAAAATAGCATTTTCAGTATTTTTTATCTTATCGATAGCCAATATGTTATTTCGATGCCTAATAAAAAAAGAAAAAGGAGGAATGGAGATGGAATTAATTCTATTTTTAGTGCTTATGGTCGTAGGACACATGCTCATGATGTTTGTTATGCCCGGTATGCATGGAGGACACAACCATAAGGAACACAGTCATACAAAAAACAATTCTAAAGATATGGAAGCTCTTGAAGAGGAAAACAAGCAATTAAAAGAAGATTTAAACATACTCAAGTCAAATTCAAATCGAAACGAATGGTGAGGACTGATCTGCTTTGAAACAAAAAATTATTCACTTTTCTGGTTTTATCGCCTTGTCCCTTTTCATCTTATCCTTAGCAATAGCTATCACAATTAACTTTTCCCCCCTATATTCATTCAATATTAATTACTTGAATATAACAGAATACGTAAACATGCCAAAAGAACAACTATTAACTAATTATCGTATTTTACTGGACTACTTAAATTTCCCCTGGGTAACCCAATTAAACATGCCTAATTTCTCCAGCTCAGCTAGTGGGCTGTTCCACTTCTTTGAAGTGAAGAAGTTATTTATGCTAGACTATTTGATTCTAATCGTTTCTGGAATATGTGTCTTCTGGTTTTCACGGTATATGAAAAGAACCAATCAATACCAGAAGCTTAATCGATACTTTAAGTGGGGAATGCTTATCCCACTTGCTATACTTTTTGCCCTCTTGATCAGTTTTGATACGCTGTTTGTGTTATTTCATCAGGTATTCTTTAACAACGATGCTTGGCTTTTCAATCCAGCAACAGATTCTATCATTTTAGCGTTACCAGCTGAGTTCTTTATGCATAGCTTTATTCTTGCCTTTGGATTGATTGAAGTATTTCTCCTTATAGGTTATTTTATTACAAAAAAAGAATCGCTACTCTTGGTGAGCGAATAATACAATCACGTATCTTTAAAAATGGCTCCTATCTGAAAAAGATAGGAGCCATTTTGCATCTATGTTACTCTTTTGCTACTAATCAATTTTTAAGAGTCTAGCGTTCACAGCACATACTATTGTACTAATGGACATTACCACTGCCGCCATGGCTGGAGTAACCAAAAAACCTTGATTAGCTAAGACACCTGCAGCCAACGGAATGGCGATTACGTTATAACCTACTGCCCAAATTAAGTTTTCCACCATTTTACGGTAGCTTGCCTTGGATAGTTTGATAATGTTCAGTACATCTTTCGGATTACTATTCACCAAGATTACATCAGCTGTTTCGATTGCCACATCTGTACCGGCACCAATGGCGATACCCAAGTCAGCTTCCGCCAAGGCGGGGGCGTCGTTGATACCGTCACCTACCATGGCCACCTTCTTGTTATCCGTTTTTAAAGACCGGACATTTTTGGATTTCTCGTCAGGGAGTACTTCTGCAAAGACTTGTGCTAATCCTAATTTATCACCCACATAATTAGCGACACGCTTGTTGTCACCTGTCATCATGATAGACTCAATATCTTGTTCCTTCAAGGCTCGAACGACTTCATAGGAAGTGTCCCGTATGATATCGGCAATAGCAATGACTCCTTGCAGGATGTTATCTTTTAACACAAAAACTACCGTCTTTCCTTGCTGAGCCAAATAATCAAAACGCTCATGATCATATTCAAGACCTCGTTTTTCCATACCACCTGGGCTGATTACTGCCACCTCGGATCCATCTACTATTGCTTGCAGGCCTTCTCCAGTGAGATTCTGGTAATCGCTGATGGATTATAAATCGACGCGCCGTTTCTCCCCTTCGCGAACAATCCCTTTCGCAATCGGGTGATCCGATTGGCTCTCTACCGAGTAAGCTAAGGAAAGGATTGACTCTTCTGTGGTCCCATCAGTAGCAATAATATCTGTTACGCCGAAGTTTCCTTCGGTCAAAGTGCCGGTCTTATCAAAGACAATCCGGTCAATTCTTCGGGCATCTTCAAACTGGGTCCGATTACGGATAAGCAAGCCTTTACGGGCAGCGATGGAGGTAGACACAGCATTTACCAACGGAACGGCTAATCCAAGAGCATGTGGACAGGCAATGACAAATACGGTCACCATTCGAGCTAAGGCAAACTGTAAGTCCGCAGCGAATATCCAGTAAACAAAGGTAATGACTCCAATTACCAAAGCAATATAGAAGAGCCATTTTGCAGCGGTATCAGCGAGTCCTTGGGAGCGGCTCTTTTGCTGCTGTGCATCATTTACCATTTGAATGACTTGAGCCAGATACGTTTCCCCACCTGTTTTTTCTACTTCGATTTTTAGAACTCCGCTACCATTAATAGATCCGCCGATGGCATCTAATCCTGGGCCTTTTTCAACTGGAACGGACTCTCCGGTCAACATGGATTCGTCTACGGTAGATTGGCCCTCATAAATTTTTCCATCCAAGGGAACTTTTTCACCAGATTTTACCAGAATGCGATCTCCGGGAACCAGGTCCTCGACGGAGACTTCGACAATGTTGCCTGCCTTATCAAGTTTGTGCGCCTCTTTGGGCATCAGCTTAATGAGTTCCTCTAATGCTCGGGAAGCCCCCATCTGTGACTTCATTTCAATCCAGTGACCTAGCAACATAATAAGGATTAGCGTAGCTAATTCAAAATAGAAATCCATTCCTTGAATGAAAAAAGTAGTTAAGCTACTGTAAATATATGCGGAAATAATGGCTAGTGAAATCAACATCATCATTCCCGGTGTGCGAGACTTGAACTCGCTCCACGCACCTGTTAGAAATGGCTTTCCACCATAAAAGAAGACGAAAGAGGACATGAGAAATAGTAGAATGTTATCTCCTACAAAACTGATTTCATAATTGAAAAGCATCATCATGAATTCAGAAAGAAGTGTAATTGGAATGGTAAAGACCAAGGCTACCCAAAAACGTTTCCGGAAATCGGCTACCATGTGTTCGTGGTGATTGCCATGTCCCATATCGCCGTGGTTCATTCCACCATGGTCCATGTCACTATGATCCATCTTGCTGTGGTCCATGTCATCATGATCCATCTTACTATGGTCCATGTCACCATGATCCATCTTGCTATGGTCCGTTGCTTTGTTTCTTTCTTTATGCTGCTTGGTGTTCATAAATCTCTCCTCCTTGTGCCTTCGCTAAAGGGATAATTTACATTTTTTCCTCTGTTTTTAATGAAGTCATAAAACTGAAGTTCACCGAATAGAGTTTGAATCCAAATAAACAGCTACATTGCAACCAATCAACCTATTTTATTTACACCGCTATTATACTATAGATAACTGCACCTCTTAAAAAAATAGAGTCCCAGCTTATAATCCTAATGTCTAATTGAAAAGGATAAAGCTGAGACCCATAAAACAAACCTATTAAAATTTTTCTAAGTTATATGCTATTTACTAACTGCTCTACTCTGCTACAAAGTATTTTGTGTCTTCTAGTACAGAGTCCAATTCTGTTCTATCAATAGCAACCGATGTTTGAATAGTAGCTTTTTTGTTCTCTAAATCTACAGAAGCTGATTCTACTCCTTCCAAGGATTCAAACCTATCTATTACAGTGTTGGCGCATCCTTGACACTTCATGCCTTCTACTAATATATCTTGTTTCATCATTATTTCCTCTTTTCTTTATTGTTTTATTTAATTTCTTCTTCACTCTTTCAGAAGAAGTTTTAAACCGTTTTTTTAGTCTAACACCAGGTTAAAATAAAACTCTGTGCAGCAATGACAGTTAGCTGATTCACTGATACTTGTCAAAATATCTGGTGTATTAGACAAGATGTCTAGAAAATCTTCTTGATTTGTTTCTTTTTCTGCTTGGATAAGAGCCGTTTTAGTACTTTTATTGATCTTTACTTTTTTAACCAATGGATTTTGTCCCGTTTTTTCCATTACTAACTGTAAGCAAGTCAAACAAGTAATTCCTTTAACCGTTAAATTCATGCTCATCTTATAGCCTCATTTTTTATTTCATGACAGATGGTTTGAATCGTTTTATGCGTAATGCATTTAATAAAACAGAAGTAGAACTAAAAGTCATTGCCCCTGCCGCAATAACCGGGCTAAGCAATGGACCGCCAAAGGCATAAACTACACCCATCGCGAAGGGAATACCTAAAATATTGTACGCAAATGCCCAAAACAGGTTTTCCTTAATGTTTCGGATGGTAGATTTACTCAATTCCACAGCCGTAGGGACATCCATGAGGTCACTACGCATTAGGACAATATCTGCTGATTCCATCGCTACATCCGTACCAGATCCAATGGCAATTCCTACATCGGCTTGCGCAAGTGCAGGAGCATCATTAATTCCATCGCCTACCATACCTACTTTTTTGCCTTCATCCTGCAACTTTTTCACTTCGTTAGCTTTATCTTCCGGCAAAACTTCGCTCAATACACGGTCGATTCCCACCTGTTTTGCAATTGCTTCTGCCGTTCGTTTGTTGTCACCAGTAATCATGGCTACTTCAATGCCCATCTTATGCAACTTTTCAATGGCTCGTAGGCTGCTCTCTTTTACCGTATCGGCGACCGTAATGATTCCGAGAATTTCACTACCTCTGGAAAGGTACATTGGCGTTTTACCTTGACTAGCCAATTCATCGGATACCTTCGCCAACTTGCCTAGTTGGACATTTCGCTCATCCATCAGTTTTCGGTTACCCAACGAAAGGGTAGCTCCGTCGATTTTTACCTCGATTCCATGACCCGGAATCGCCTCAAAAGCTTCAGTTTTCTTCAGAGACAATCCTTTTTCTTCTGCACCCTTAACTATTGCTTCCCCTAGTGGGTGTTCAGAACCTTTCTCACCGGAAGCTGCCAACATCAAGAGTTCCTCTTGAGAGATCCCTTTTGCAGTAATAATATCTGTTACCTTAGGCTTTCCTTCTGTAATGGTTCCTGTCTTGTCAAAAACAATGGTCTTCAGTTTATGAGTTGTTTCCAATGCTGTCCCACTCTTAATCAATACGCCATGTTCGGCACCTTTCCCTGTTCCAATCATGATTGCTGTAGGGGTAGCTAACCCGAGTGCACATGGGCACGCAATCACCAGTACCGAAATGGCTATGGTCAACGCGAATACCCCTGTTTGTCCAGCAAAGTACCACGCAAGCGCAGAAAGGATTGCAATCGCAATAACGATTGGTACGAAGTAACCGGAAATAATATCTGCCATCTTAGCAATCGGAGCTTTAGATCCTTGCGCGTCTTCTACTAGTTTAATAATCTGAGATAGTGCGGTATCTTTCCCAACTTTTGTAGCTCGATAATGAATCGTACCGTTTTTGTTGATACTTGCTCCAATAATCGCGTCCCCTACCGATTTTTCTACGGGGATACTTTCACCAGTTAACATGGATTCGTCTACCGACGTCAACCCCTCTGTTACCATACCGTCCACAGGCATTTTTCCACCTGGGCGCACAACAACGATGTCACCCACTGCCACTTCATCAATCGAAATCTCTATTTCCTTTCCGTTTCGTACTACCAGTGCTGTTTTTGGAGCCAATCCCATCAGTTTCTTAATGGCTTCAGATGTCTTCCCTTTAGTCAGGGTTTCTAAATACTTCCCTAGAACAATTAAGGCTAGAATAACAGCCGCTGTTTCGTAATACAATTCGTTGGCATAAGATGCCTCTCCCAAGAAAATCATGACCGTTGCAAATACACCGTAAAGGAAAGCGGCACTTGTTCCCAAAGCGATTAATGAGTCCATGTTGGGATGTCCCTTAAACAACGCTTTGAATCCAGTCTGGTAAATTTTTTTATTGACCACGACAACCGGAAGCGTCAGCAAGATTTGAATGATAGCAAAATTTTCCGGATTCATCATCGGATCGATAAAAGCAGGTAGGGGCGCATTTACCAAATGACCCATTGCGATATAAAGTAATGGGGCTGTAAAGATGGCCGAAATCAAAAATCTCTTCCAGAGGCTCTTGATTTCATTCTGTTTCTTTTCTTGGTCTAAGTCCACCGTGTCCGCAGTTGCTCTCTCTTCATGTGCCTCATATCCCGAATCGGATACGGCCTGAGTGATATCGGAAATATTTAACCTACTTGGATCATACTCTACCACCATTTTTTCCGTGGCTAAGTTTACCGATGACGTATTTACTCCGGTAAGTTTATGAGTAGCTTTTTCAATGGTTTGTGCACAAGAAGCACAAGTCATACCTTCAAGATTAAAAGTCTTCCTTACGGTATTAGGTATTGCAGCATATCCTGCATCTGAAACGGCTTTTTGAATGTCAGCCTCCGAAAGTGACGCCTCATCAAACTGAATGCTCATTTTTTCCGTTGCAAGATTCACATTAGCGATTTTTACGCCTGATAACTTCTGGGTCGCTTTTTCTACTGTTTGGGCGCAAGAAGCACAAGTCATGCCTTCTATGGTAAATGTTTTATTTTCCATCTTTTATTCCATTCCTCTCATTTTCATTCCATGGTGTTTCATATTGCATTCACATTGCCCTGGCGCACAGTGGCAACTAACTTCTTCTACAGCAGATTTTTTTTTCATTTCCAAAGCTTTTTCCAAGCGCCGTATATCATCGAAACTCAAGATGTGATCTTCAATTAAACCTTCAATTACATAACCTACCTCTTTATTGCAAATCCGACTAAAAACATCATTTGTGTAATCTTTTATGGTCTCATTTTCCTCAATTTTTGCGGAATAGATATACTTCTTCCCTTCTTGCTCAGTAGACAATGCACCTTTCTCTACCAATCGGCCTAATAGCGTTTTGATTGTAGCCTGTTTCCAATTCATTTTGTCTTCCAAAATAGCGATAACTTCTTTACTGGTGACTTTTTTATTTGCCCATACCACGCGCATGACTTCCCATTCAGCATCTGTTACGTGGGGCGGTAAGACTGTAGCAACCATCTTTCATCCTCCTCATTTACATTCGTAAACTGTTTATTATAAGATCGCTTTACATGTGTAAACGCAATTTGTCAACAACTTATTTCTATAAAAAAATCAAAGTTTTTGTCTCCTTAAAACGGCTGAATCAAGAGTAAACTCAAAAGAAGCGTTGGCTACCTAACATAGCCTGACTAACCTAAATACTTATATATTAGAAAAAGAACCATTGTATAAAAATGCTTAAAGCATCTCTACACAATGATTCTATTTCTACGTTTATTATTTTCTACAAAATTGAAAAATCGTATCTTTTATACAAATAATTTTCTCAAATTAGTTATTTCGGAGCTAATTCCTCTTCGGTGAGCCATTTATGGTTACGAACGACTTCTCCACCATCAGTTGGTTTGTAATCTACCATGTAAACAGTTGTTGTAGCAGCATCTTCGATTGTCGCAGTTGCTCCTTCCATGCCTTCCATATGTTTAGCCTCTAGCGTCACTTCTGCTCCAGGTTCGAAGGATTCTTCACCTGCATCAGCAATTTCTTCTTTGAGTAGGGCAATATATAAAGAAAAATATTAAAGCGGAAGGCTTCTCCCTGACTGCTTATCAGTCGCATTTCTTCTTTCCAATCGATTTGTGCTGAAAGACCAGGCGTATATTCGACGCGTACCGTTGCTTTCTGTATCCGTTCTTTTTTCACTCCACGGCAATAGTCTCTAACAAGACTGTAACTCCCATCGAACCCTTTCTTTTGTATGAATTTGAAGATACTTTTAGCGGTACATTGATCTTCTAACTTAGTATCTATGATTTGTTTGAATGAATCTAATTTACTCGGATATGTCCTCCTTGTTTTAGGTTTATTACCTTGTAACGCTTCTTCATACGCTGCTTTAACCGTACGATAGTCACATCCGTATT
>NZ_FOSJ01000057.1 GCF_900114235.1 Marinilactibacillus piezotolerans
ATGCGGTATTAGCATCCGTTTCCGAATGTTATCCCCCTCTTATGGGCAGGTTACCCACGTGTTACTCACCCGTTCGCCACTAATCCATTCTCTGCAAGCAGAGAATTTCATCGTTCGACTTGCATGTATTAGGCATACCGCCAGCGTTCGTCCTGAGCCAGGATCAAACTCTCGTTTTAAGTTTGAAAAGCTCATTATATTAATTGTGGATGAACCTTGTTCATCCGATAGTTGTCTTGATCCAATAAAGAATCGAAGACCCCTGCACATTTGGTTGTTTTTACTTTGTTCAGTTTTCAAAGATCTACTACTTTATAAGTCGTTGCTTTATTTGTCAGCAACTTTTATATCATACCATGTTACCGATTCAATGTCAACACCTTTTTGAAATTCTTTCATTTTCAATTTGCCAAGTGATGCTTATGTCGTTATCAGCAACCTATTTATAATACCATTTGTTTGATCGATTGTCAAACATTTTTTGAAAATAAATTAAATTCATTTTCAATACCGGCGGCCGGGGTCGAACCGGCACGCCCTTAACGGGCACTGGATTTTGAGTCCAGCGCGTCTGCCAATTCCGCCACGCCGGCCTGTTAATAATAAACCTAAAAGACAAGGCGGTAACCGGATTTGAACCGGTGATGAAGGTTTTGCAGACCTCTGCCTTACCACTTGGCTATACCGCCATACATTTATCCACTTTGAAATACTAAGTAAGAAACAAAATGAAACTGGGCTACCAGGATTCGAACCTGGGGAATGACGGGATCAAAACCCGCTGCCTTACCGCTTGGCTATAGCCCAATGTTACAAGGGCGACTGATGGGGATCGAACCCACGAATGCCGAGACCACAACCCGGTGCGTTAACCACTTCGCCACAATCGCCAAAATATCAAATTTTGTATTATAATCCTAATGTTTCACAGGGATAGTAGGAATCGAACCCACATTGACGGTTTTGGAGACCGTAGTTTTACCGTTAAACTATATCCCTAAAAATGGAGGGAGTAGGATTCGAACCTACGAACCCGAAGGAGCGGATTTACAGTCCGCCGCGTTTAGCCACTTCGCTATCCCTCCAATGGCGCAGGACAGAGTCGAACTGCCGACACACGGAGCTTCAATCCGTTGCTCTACCAACTGAGCTACTGCGCCTTGGAAAATATTTCTAACGGTCCCGACGGGATTCGAACCCGCGATCTCCTGCGTGACAGGCAGGCGTGATAACCGCTACACTACGGGACCTTGATTTCAAAAAAATATATATCATGCTGTAAATTACTAAAGCAACAACAATCATGAAAATTGCGGGGACAGGATTCGAACCTGCGACCTCCGGGTTATGAGCCCGACGAGCTGCCAGCTGCTCTACCCCGCGATAATGAATGCAAGCATTCTAATAAACATAATGGGTAATTCCTATACACATCGTATCTCTGATCCCGCTAAATAACTAGTGCAAGTTAAAGGAGGATGTGGGATTCGAACCCACGCGCGTTTTTACACACCTGACGGTTTTCAAGACCGTTCCCTTAAGCCGGACTTGGGTAATCCTCCAACAAAACTATATAGTGATTAATCACTAATGACCCCTACGGGATTCGAACCCGTGTTACCGCCGTGAAAGGGCGGTGTCTTAACCGCTTGACCAAGGGGCCAATATAATATTATTTTAAAACTAATGGGCCTAAGTGGACTCGAACCACCGACCTCACGCTTATCAGGCGTGCGCTCTAACCAGCTGAGCTATAGGCCCCAAACAAAAGCGGGTGACGAGAATCGAACTCGCGACAACAGCTTGGAAGGCTGTGGTTTTACCACTAAACTACACCCGCATTACATTAGGAAGTAGCCCCCACGGGAATAGTCGAACTCGCGATCTCCTACATAAATAGGCAAGTATGATGTTCGCTACATTACGGGACCTTTATTTAAAAACCAACTATTTGAAATTGTGTGATTCCAACAATATGTATCACGCTGTAAATTGCTAAAGCAATAACAACAGTGATAATTGCGGGGACAGGATTCGAACCTGCGACCTCCGGGTTATGAGCCCGACGAGCTGCCAGCTGCTCTACCCCGCGATAAGAGTATATGATTCGAAAGTGGACCTTGCAGGATTCGAACCTGCGACCGGACGGTTATGAGCCGTCTGCTCTAACCAACTGAGCTAAAGGTCCGATTTCCTGTAAAATTTATAGCGGCGGAGGGAGTCGAACCCACGACCTCACGGGTATGAACCGTACGCTCTAGCCAGCTGAGCTACACCGCCAAATTATGATAGTTATAAAAGATAACTATCGGGAAGACAGGATTCGAACCTGCGACCCCTTGGTCCCAAACCAAGTGCTCTACCAAGCTGAGCTACTTCCCGTATATCCACTCTTTCACTCCCCATCCGGAAAGATGCACCCTAGAGGAGTCGAACCTCTAACCGCCTGATTCGTAGTCAGGTACTCTATCCAATTGAGCTAAGGGTGCGAATAAAACTAGTGCCGAGGGCCGGAGTCGAACCGGCACGGTGAAAACTCACCGCAGGATTTTAAGTCCTGTGCGTCTACCAATTCCGCCACCCCGGCTAAAGGTGTTTACACTTAGTAGAACTAATTAACTTTCAACTTGCTCTTTTTTATTTTAATAGTAAGTATCCAAGCGAAAGACGGGATTCGAACCCGCGACCCCCACCTTGGCAAGGTGATGTTCTACCACTGAACTACTTTCGCTAAATGATGCCGGCTAAAGGAGTCGAACCCTCGACCTACTGATTACAAATCAGTTGCTCTACCAACTGAGCTAAGCCGGCATGTTAGAAAATTCAAAGCTATGCGGATGGAGGGACTTGAACCCCCACGCCGTGAAGCGCTAGATCCTAAATCTAGTGCGTCTGCCAATTCCGCCACATCCGCGTTGCTTGTTACACTTATAGTGTAATGAGACATGCAGGGTTCGAACCTGCGACCCTCTGATTAAAAGTCAGATGCTCTACCGACTGAGCTAATGTCTCAGAAGACTATGGAGGTTAACGGGCTCGAACCGCTGACCCTCTGCTTGTAAGGCAGATGCTCTCCCAACTGAGCTAAACCTCCATTAGTACTTTTAGAAGTACTTTGCATAACGACGTCCTGCTTTCGCAAAGAGAAACCCTTCACTATCCTCGGCGCTGAGAAGCTTAACTTCTGTGTTCGAAATGGAAACAGGTGGATCCTTCTCGCCATAACCGCTATACAATTTAAGCTGTTAGTGCTTAATGAAATAATCAATTAGCAGCAACTCTTATATAATACAATGGCCTTGTATCTTTGTCAATCATTTTTACTGATTTTTTCAAAAATAAAAATGCCGAGAATAAATCCCTCGGCATTTCAAACAAACAAATGGCTGTTCGCTCTTTATTGATTTCCCCAGTTCTGTTCTATAAAACCAACTCTCCCAGACCCTCTACTATAACGATTATAGTGGGCGGATTCTTTTTTATAAAAGTCTTGATGATATTCTTCTGCTTTATAAAAAGGATGCGCTGGTTCTATCGAAGTCACAATTGGTTCACTGAACTTACCACTTTGTTCTAATGCCTTTTTTGATTTTTCTGCTTTTTCTTTTTGATCCTCAGAATTATAGAAAATAACCGGTCGATAGGAATCACCTCTGTCAGCAAATTGTCCACCAGCATCAGTAGGGTCGGTTTGATACCAATAAATCTCTACAAGCTCTTCATAAGATATTTTAGAAGGGTCGTACGTAATTTCTACCGCTTCAGTATGTCCTGTTTTTCCAGATGTCACTTGACTATAAGTGGGATTTTCAACAGTTCCCCCAGTATACCCAGAAACAACTTTCTCAATCCCAGGCAATGAATCAAAAGGTTTTACCATACACCAAAAACACCCACCAGCAAAAATTGCTGTTTCAAAATTTTTATCAGACACATTATCCCTCCTGATCAATTTCTTCCTTTATAGTATATCATCAAACCCCTTAAGTATTTAATTAAAAACACTTACAAGTCTAAATCATTTTATAACTGTTACTCCACCCATATATGGTACTAGAACTTCTGGGACTTTGACAGAACCGTCTTCTTGCTGATAATTTTCCAGAATTGCTGCTACTGTTCTCCCAATAGCTAATCCAGATCCATTAAGAGTATGGACAAAATCAATTTTGCCGTCTTCTTCACGTCTATAGCGAATTTTCGCCCTTCTCGCCTGAAATGCTTCAGTATTTGAACATGAGCTAATTTCTCTATAGGTATTCTGGGCTGGAATCCATACTTCCAAATCATACGTTTTAGCAGCGGCAAATCCAGTATCTCCTGTTGAAAGCAAAACGACTCTATATGGTAAATTCAGCTTTTTCAAGATAGCTTCTGCATTGGCAGTCATTTTCTCCAATTCCTCATAAGATTCTTCTGGTTTGGCAAGTTTTACCATTTCAACTTTATTGAATTGGTGGAGTCTGATTAAACCACGAGTATCACGACCGGCACTTCCAGCTTCGGAACGGAAAGAAGGTGTTAATGCAGTGAAGTATTTAGGTAAATCAGTCTCTTCTAAAATTTCATTTCTGTAGTAATTCGTCAACGGTACTTCTGCTGTAGGAATCAACGTTAATGCAGAATCTTGAATCTGGAATACATCTTCTTTGAATTTTGGAAATTGTCCTGTAGCATATAATGATTCTTCATTAGCTAAATAAGGTGGAATCATTTCGTAATAACCATGTTCTTCTGTATGAACATCCAGCATAAAGTTGTAAAGTGCTCTTTCTAAACGTGCACCTAAGCCTTTATAGTATAAAAACCGGCTCTTCGCTACTTTTGCTCCTCTTTCAAAATCTAGAATATCTAAATCCGTTCCAATCTCCCAATGTGGTTTCGGTTCAAAGTCAAATTGTTCGTTGGTTCCGTTACCCCATCTGCGGACTTCTTCATTAGAGTCTTCATCTGCACCAACTGGCAAAGAATCATGTGGTAAGTTAGGTAACCCATCTGCTATCTCTTGAAACTGTTCTTCTACTTCTTCTAGCTCTTTATCGATACGCTTAATATCTGCTCCAACTTTTTGCATAGCAGCAATTGACTCGTCCGCATTTTCTTTATTTCTTTTCTTTGTAGCGATTTCGTCAGAAACTTGATTACGATATTTTTTTAATCTTTCTGATTCTTGGATAGCTTCTCTTCTTTTTTCATCCAATGCTTTTAATTGGTCAAGTTCTTTCGGATTTACTCCACGTGTTTCTAATTTTTTCTTTACCTGATCAAATTCGTTACGAATCATTTTAATATCCAACATATGTTTTCCTCTTTTCTTTTTTGTTGTAGGTACGAAAAAAAGCAGTCTTTCATTCCTTCTATTATGAAGGGACGAAAGACTGCTTTTCGCGGTACCACCCTGATTCAGGAAAATTTCAAATCTTCCTGCTCTCTATGAGTTTTAACGGGCTCTACCGAGACAATTTAAACGATAGTCGTCTCACTGTCTACTCATGCGATGGATTCAGGTTATAAAGTATCAGTTCACACCATACACTGACTCTCTTAAACTTTAGTCTCCTTACTATTTCACACTTATACGTTCAATTTTATATACACTGATTTTACTTTAATCTTTAGGTTAAAGCAACTAGTATTATGATATTTATTTTAAAAACGCTCCATCAATCCACCAAAGAAATCACTGAACCAAGTACCGATTACAGAAAAGAAACCTGCACGATCTACTGACTCAGCAGTAACTACTGATACTTTATTATGTTCACTTCCATCAAGGTATCCTAAATTTTCCCCTTCATAAGTGAAAGTTAACGTTCCTATTTCTTGTCCTTTTTCTATCGGGGCTTCAAGTTCACCATCTTTATTCAAAGCCTCTTCATCAACATCAAATGTCCATGTGACATCTTCCTGCTCTACTCCGTTAGGAAGTAAATATTCTAATGATTCAGCTGACATGACCTCTACCGAATCTTCTTTCCCGTTACGCACCATAATTGGGTCTACATCTTCAAGGACAGTGTTTCCTTCCATGATAGACGCCGCTTCCCACTCATTGAATCCATAATCCATAATTTTGTCTGTTTCATCAAACCTCTGATTTTTGTTCTCGATTCCATCGCCTGCGCCCATGACAACTGTTATAATTCTACGTCCGTCTTCCATAGATGTTCCAGTAAAATTCGCCCCTGCAAATGGAGTCGTTCCTGTCTTCAGTCCATCTACATTTGGCCTTTCGTGAAGTAACCCTTCCAGCATCCAGTTCCAGTTTTTCATTAAGATAGCATCATCTGTGCCTTCACGAAATACCATACTCGGAATACTAGATGTGTCTAAGACTTCTGGATAGTCTTTCAGTAAATGAGAGGCTACTGTCGCTATCCCTTTAGCAGACATAACATTCTCATCCTCAGCAGCGCTTCCAGGGTAGATGTTCTCTCCTAAAGAAGCATTACTCAATCCAGTAGTATTATAAATTTCATAATCTGTAATTCCCCATGATTCTACTAATTCATGCATTCTATCTACCATCGCCGGCTCTGATCCTGCTATTTGTTCAGCAATAGCTACTGTAGCTCCATTGGCAGAATATATAGCAAGTGCTTGATAAAGTTCTTCCAAACTGTATACTTCACCTTTTTTTAGCGGAACATTAGATAATTCATAATTTTGACTAACTTGGTAAGCATAGTCACTAATCGTTACTTCAGTATTCCAGTCGAGATTTCCCGCTTCTATTTCTTGAAATAAAATATATTCGACCATCATCTTAGTCATTGAAGCAATCCCTCTTTGATCATCAGCATTCTGATCTAAAAGTATTTGATTAGTCTCAAAATCTACAACTAAAGCTGACTCTGCATCGACTTCTGGTGCTTCTGCTGCTAGTACTGTAGAATTAGTGTTTATTACAAATGGAAGCAGTACGCTAGCAGATAATCCTGAAACAGCGATTTTTTTAAATTGGTTTTTAAGTATTTTCATGGTTTAGTGAGCTCTCCTATAATATGCACTCTTTTTTATGCATCTATTTTTTTGTTTTAGCAGTTGATTCAGTCTGGTAAGCTATTTATATCGTTCAAAAATCAACCTCTTATATCGTACTCTGACATCCATAAAAACACAACCTGTTTTGAGTGATTTTCAAAAATTAGACATTTCTCTAAACATTCTACCAAACATGTTTTCCTCTTTATAAAAAAAATACCAGTTATTTAAAATAACTGGCACTTCTAAAATAACTCATCTTACATTTTCTGCTCTAAAGGAAGTTGAATATCAAAACTTGTCCAGTCATCATCTGATTTTGCTGTGATGGTTCCTCCATGTAATTCTATAATGCTTTGCGCAATAGCTAAGCCTAATCCAGTTCCAGCTGTTTCCTGAGATCTAGATATTTCAGCGCGATAAAATCTTTCAAAAATCTGTTCAACTGCTTCTTTCGGGAGAGCTTCACCATCATTTTTCACAGATATGTTTGCTTGACTATCTACTTTATCAACTTCTATCTTAATAATATTGCCGCCTTTTCCATATTTCAATGCATTCGAAATTAGATTATTGAATACCCTAACCAATTTTTCTGTATCAGCTATCATCATCAGCCGTTCTAACGGTGAATGTACGATAATTTCTACTTCTTTGCTCTGCGCTTCCAGTTCAAAGTCAATAGCTAATTGTTCAATCAGCTGAATCATATCAAAAGATACACACTGCAGTGGTGTAGTTGTTTGCCTTACTTTGGTATATTCAAACAAGTCATCAACTAACACTTTCATCTGCTTCGCTTTCTGATAAGCAGTATGGACATATTTTTGAATTTCATCTGTTGAGCGGAACCTTCCTTCTTCTATCAAACCTAAGTAGCCAATAATTGAAGTCAGCGGTGTACGAATATCATGACTCACATTCGTGATCAGCTCATCCTTTGATTGTTCGATTTTCCGTTCTTCTTCCATCGCTTCGACTGTAGAATCGACTAACACATGAATACTGTCAACTACCTTACCTATATCTCCACTATATTTCCCTCGGATTTTATGTGTATAATTCCCCTGAGCAATAAAGTGAAGCTCATCAATAATGTGTCTCAATTCATATTGTCTATATCTTCTTTTCAGCCGCCAGTAAATTGCCCCAACAGCTACAATGACCAGTAGAAATAAAACAAAGGGTGTGATTCCCCAAAGGTCTTGTTGGCGATCTTGCAAAAAAACTTCTTCAATAAACCATAGATTCCCAAATACACTGGGGAAAGCTTCCACAAACCAGCCCATGATCTCATATGTTGCGAAATAACATAATAAGATGATTCCTGCTGTGACAAAACCTTCAATCAGCAGTCGAAATCTTTCTCTTAATGTCAGTTTCATTTATTTGCTCCTTCTGCCTCCTTTGATCAACCCACTATCCTTATTAGTCAAAACTTTGTTTTTCTTCTATTTTATAACCTACACCCCAAACAGTTTTGACCACATTTTCTCCGCCAGTTGCTTTTTCAATTTTATCTCTTAAATGGCTCACATGAACCATTACTGTTTTTGCCGGAACAAGGCTCTCCTGCTTCCACACTCTTTCAAAAATTTCATCAGCACTGAAGACGCGGTTTGGATTACTTGCTAGCAAAAACAAAATACCGAACTCTAATGCCGTCAACTGAATTAAAGACCCTTCTACTGTTTCAACTTGATGTTGTTCTTTTCGAATGACTAATGGTCCGATTTCTAATTCTCCGGCCTCTGACTCTCTATTTGTATAGGAACTTCTTCTCATCAGGGATTTAACTCTTGCAACTACTTCTAATGGATTAAATGGTTTAACTACGTAATCATCTGCTCCATTAGCCAATCCCCTAATTTTGTCAACATCCGCTGTTTTTGCACTCAACATCAGTATAGGAAGTTGTGATTCTTCTCTAACTTCTTTTACCACTTCTAAGCCTGTTTTTTTAGGCATCATGACATCTAATATTAAGCAATCAATTTCTTGTTCATGTAATTTTTCAAGTGTTTCTTGTCCGTTATAAGCTTTTTCAACTTCAAATCCTTCATTCTTTATATAGATTTCTAAAAGGTCACAAATTTCTTTATCGTCATCAGCAATCAATACTCTCATGATATTGCCTCCTTTGATTATATTCTCTTATATTTTAGCATGTAATGTCCTGTCAATTCATAAACTTTTCCTTAAATTCATACTAAAAAGCACTTTTCAAAAAAAGAAAAGTGCTTTCGAAGTTACTATTGTTTATCTATTCTACGATTCTAGACTAGTTCGAACCTACTTTAACAGATTCATAACAGTTTTCTGTACAAGAATAGGTGCAATATTGAAACTATAATTTTTTTCTAAACGTTCCGTGAACTTATGAGAGTCTTTTCCAAACGGACCGATATCAACAACCGGCAACTGCAATTGCTGCATGTCCTCGAGTGGTAGAGAATATTTCACACCGAATCCAGGCATATTTTGCTTCAACGCCTCGACTGCGCCTACTTCTCTTGGAGCAGCTGCATAACTCAGATCAGAAATATATGGGAAAAATTTCTTATATACTAACTGATAGTCTGTTTCCGTAGTATCTACAGCATCTTTAACTGCCTCAAGCAATTGTTTCTCTTGATTAGTTTTTCCTTCAACATATATGTGCGGATAGTAAGGTGGTGTAAAGTAGATAATGATAACTGGCTCCTGATTTGTCCACATCATCTGTAACCATTCCACTTCTTTCAATGCATAATCGCGATCATCTATCGAATCGTCCATCAACCATTTTTGACGATTCACTTCTAACTGATCATCCAGATCTTTCCCCTTTTCTTCGCGAACTGCAGCGTATAATTCATTATATGTCATTACTCTTACTTTAAAGGGTATAGACTCATATGATCTTTCTGTTAAAGCACAATATTTAGCATATTGATCATTTATATTCTTTAAAACTTCTGCAAAAGCCGATGTTGCGACTCCGCGCATTTTTTCCAGAACCATATCCGGTGTAGAGTAATGAGTCGCAAAGTTATAAAACGCATGCGCCGTTTTCGCGGTCTGAACAGAATATTCAGGTTTCAGATCTTGTTGTTTCAAGCTCATTGGCGGTAATGTTACTTCTCCTTCTACAACATCACATAAATCTGTATTCAAATTGATTCGTTTGGTTAATTCTGCAACTATTTGATTAGGATCCAGCCCTTTAAAGGCTTCTCCAACATGCGTTTCTTTTCCAACTACATAAAAGGAAGGCATTAACTTCCCAACCGTACCCACGTAGACATATTTATTTAAATCTCCTGGATACTCCGACGTCATATAATCCGTATTGATCAGTGCAGTATATTTAAACTGATTATTTTCTCTCAATTCCACTAATTTAGGAACACAAGACCTCATCCCTACGGAATTGGCTTCTTCATCACAGACTGCACAATAAATGATATTACCCGAGAAATTTTCCAGATCTTTTTCAATTTCTTCCATCAGACTCATAATAATAGCATTACCAGCCTTCATATCAAATATTCCACGTCCAAATAAATAATTGCCAGAATTCAAATCATCTTGAACTTCCCTAGGTAACTGTTCTATTCTGGCTCTTAGTTTCTCTGTCAATTCATAAGGTAAATGAGCAAAATCTTTCAAATCTCCATAATCTGAAATACCAACAGTATCCGTATGACCAATTAAAATAACTGTTTTTTTATTTTGTGGATCTTTCTTTCCTCGAAGAATGGAAATTACACTCTTTCTTCCCCATGGATCATCAGGAGCCGGTACAGTAATTAAATCTTCAGGATGTTCTTTAAAGTAATCAAGACCTTGAAAAAAATGCGCTACTTTCTCTGTTACTAACTGTTCTTCAATTGTCTCTGTGACACTTCTTTGCCTTGTCAACATGACGGCGAGCTCTTCAATTCTTTCTGGTCGCATCTTTATGTTCATTCTCTCTGTCCTCCAAATGTCAATCTTGCCTCACAAGTATAATTTGCTATCTAGTGGATTGCAATCCTTCTTGATTTTTTATTAAAAATCTTACTGAATAAACCCGTACCTCTATTGTTCGTAAATAATAGTATCCAAGTCAAAGTGATAGATATAGTGATCAAACGATAACTTCTTATCGTCAAATACAACTTGTTCAAATTCTGAAGAAATCATTTGGAACTCAACAATTTTTTCACGGTTTCCTGACATGTCTTCAGAAGAGATCAGATACAAATCTTTTTCTTTATGCTCGAACACATATAATGCTGCTACTTCAGACATCCTTTTTTGCTTAACCTTTCCCAAAGTAAAGATAGATTTCAGCAACTCTGTCATTTTGAATTGGGGGGTTCGATAAGATTCCACTGATTTGATTTTATGCTTCGATTCTTTCATAGTTATTCACCTATATTCTCATTCTTGATTTTTTTCTTCATTATATTATTCGATTATTTACTTTTTAATTTAGTCTAAGTGACTCTTCTTTTAGTTTATCTTAGTCTTTTCTGAGTTCCGCTGACCATGAATATACTGACATAGAAATCCACTTTAAAAGTAATTTAGTGATTATGCCGACTCTTTTGTTTGAGAACTAATAAATAATCTACTAATCGAGCAGTTTTACCCTTAATATCTGTTTCTGTAATTCCTCTATTCAAAATGAATTCTTCTTGTAATTTTGGACTGTTAGAATCTAAAACCCCTATCTTCTCATCTATGAAGCAGAAAATTGAATGTCCGCTCTCATATTCCTTATCCACTGGACTTGGATGGACATGATAAAAATAAGGCTGGCTCTTCTTATTTTTAATCACTTTAAAAAAACGCAGGGACAGTTTTTCTTCGAGTTCAGTAATAGTATTAAAATACCCTTCTCTAAGTAGCCTTGTTTTATGCATTTCAATATAAGCATCGCTTAGACCAGCCACTGATTGCTCTTCTACATCTACCATTGACTTTAAATAATCGACAACGTTAACAGGATAATCCACAATCTTAAGTTCTTCTCTATACTGATTTAGGATTGAATCTATTTCCTTTTTGTTATCCTCTGGATCATCCGGGTCAACTGTAATTCCCTCTCCTAGATAAATAAAATTTTTGGTTGCAGGGTTGCGTTTCAGCACAAAATGATCCGGGACTTTATCAACACCGCCTTGAACAAATGGATTGCATCTTAAAATTCGTGCAATCGCCATTAGACTTCCTTTCAACGCTCCATGCCTCTCTATGGCTTGTACCGTATAATTAGAACAAGTCGGATAGTATCGACAACTTGGCGCAAATAAAGGAGAGATGACTCTTTGGTAGCTTTTTACTAAACTGATCAGTACTTTTTTCAAATCAATCCTCTCCTTTCCTCATACTGAACTGAATTGATTTTATTATACCAAAACGAAAAAAAAAGAGAAGAGCCTCTAAATGATATGCTCCCTTTATAGTGGACAGAGAAATAATAAAAATTCTCTGACACTATAAAGGGAGTTTTTTTGATGTCTAAAAGAATAACGAAGCATACCCTAGATGAACGTTTAGAAGCTGTTCTAAATGTGATGGAAGGAAACTGTTCGATTAAAAAAATGGCGAAACAACTCGGAGTCGCTCCTGAAACAGTTAAAAGGTGGATCGCAAAATATAAAGGAGGTGGCGTGGCAGGATTAACAGAATCCAAGACCTGGAAGCGCTATTCACCTCAACTAAAAACAAAAGCTGTAGAATATTATTTGAAGGAGGCTATGGGGGTACAGAAAACTTGTGAGAAGTTCAATATTTCTTCTTCTTCCGTTTTACGTAAGTGGATAAAGCTTTATACTAGTGGTAAAGGGTTTAAACCAA
>NZ_FOSJ01000085.1 GCF_900114235.1 Marinilactibacillus piezotolerans
CTTGCTTTAAAATATCATTTTCCATTTGAAGCTGGGTATTGGCTTTTCTTAATTCTTTCAATTCTTTCTGTTCAGGTGTTAAGTTATCTTTTTCTTTGAATGAACCGGTTTGATTATGTTGACGTACCCATTTGTCAAAAGCAGATCCTGTAAGGTCATATTCTTCTATGATTTCTTTTCTTGATTTTCCTGCTTTGTGTAAATCAACAATTTGCTTCTTGAATTCTTCTGTATAAGTTCGACGTGGACGACGAGTAGACATGATAGATTCCTCCTGTGTATGTTTGTTTAGTATACACACCTTATCTTTTCTGTCCAACTCAGTGTAACCTATTCAATATTTATACTAAATTGTCATCCTCATTAATTGCTTCCTCTTTCATAAATTTTTCAAAAGAACCAACTGGTGCGAAATCTATGTTGATTATTGAGTAATCTTTTTTATCTCTCCATAACCTCACTGAATCAGTCCCTTTTTTTTGTAACCATTCTCTAGTCACAAGAGTCCTCTCATTTAATTGCAATACATTTATCAAAAGCCATTGTCCTAAGTCAGATTGACCATATAGAGTTCCATCACTTCTTCTTTCTGTTCTACTTCCAGACTGAAGAGCTTTCATATTTTCTTGAGTTACTAGTGCGGGTATTTTCTGTCCGTTAGGTAGTTGCAGATGGAACCTAATTTGAGGTTTATTTTCTTTTGAACCAGAATATAGTTGTTGTCTCTTCTCAAATTCAAAGATATTATGAGTAAAAAAATCTGGAAACTTTTTGTGGAATACTCTTGGGATAGGTATATAAATTTCGTTTAATGGTCTTAATGTGCTGCTCCCTTTATTTTTTGATGCAGCGTTCCAAGCATTTAATCCTGATTTTTCTTGTACTTCTCCTGTCTGATAAGAGTATAGTGGTAAAAAAATCTCATATATATTATCTTCAATGATACTATATTTATCAAAAAACTCATCATATGCTTTAGTTAAAAAAGTAAACGGATCTTCAATTATCTCAATATTTACTTGTTCTAAGATTGCGGTATCGTTGTATGTATTCGAAAATTTTTGCCATATCTGCGAATCCCCTAAAGTATATTTATACTCTTTTAATCCATCATCCCAAGATAAAGATGTATCTGAAAATGAAAAATTCCTTAAATTATTCGTATTGATTAGCGGATATGCTGACTCTTGTAATAAAAACTTACCTTTATCTCTAGTAACATAGTGGTAAATATTTTCATCTTCGGAAAGTCCTAATCTACTATAGTCAGAGAGCATTTTTTCATTTTTCAAATTCGAAATTTTGGTAGCTGCATCTTCAAACTTCGAAGAAGTAAATAAAGGCTCTATCTCACTTTTGTATCTTTTTAATTGCATGACTTTTTGATAAGACGGAGTTGAATTCATCCAAGTTTTAATTCCAATTCCTACACGTTCATTTCCAAAAATAGATAAGATATCATGCGGAGTATTTCCTATATCAACATTTTCAGATTCAAAAGATTTTGCGTATATGGTCTCTTGGAATTTCGAATCTAAATAAGGTATCATATGTCCAGCTTTCTGCTTAAAAAGCCCCGATAATGCTCCATACGCTTTTAAATAATGCAAGTACATATTCTGCTGGCTTGAATCATATCTTTCCCAAATACTCATTAAACCACCTCTAAATTGTTTGTTAATATAATTATATCAAAAAAAAAAGAAGATAGATATAATCTTTAAGGATTAAACTACCTTCTTTCAACAGAATAATACTATTCAAATGAATAAAAATCTAGCATAATATTTCTCTTAATTTTTTTAAAATATTCTTTATTAGATAAATATTTAATTCCATTATCTTTTGAAAATTTTTCAAGCTCTTTATCACTAGATGCTGTTTGAACTAAATAACTTTCTCCTTTAAATCTACCTTCCATTTTCGTATGCATAATATAATATTTGTATTTTATATCTAGTATACTCTCATCAAGATCATTTATATTGCTCAATGCTAGTGATATATTTTCTGCTATCCTTTGAATAACTGGCACAACTACACTGTTTCCAGCCTGTTTATATAACTGTCCATTAGAAATTTTCTTTGGCAACTTAAAGGATTCAGGGAACCCTTGAACTCTGAAAGTTTCATAAGGTGTTAACTTACGTATTCCTGTTTTTGTCTTTATTATAGGAACATTATGTCCTCCTGTCCCCATATTAGCTGTCAATGTTGGTACAACTCCTGATTTATTTTCCCTAACATAATGACGTCTCCACTGATAAATGGTATTTTCATCAGTTACTTCTTTTGCAAGTTTATCATAAAAAGGTTGTTTTCCTTCTATATAATAATATTTTGATTCCATTTCTGAATCAAAATTTATAACATCACGAATTGATTTAGTAAGATTAATTTTTTCTGGAAAGTGAAATTTTTTGAATGCTGCTTTATTTCTAAAACCCACAATGTATATTCTCTCTCTATTCTGAGGAATATTTCCATAATCTTTTCCGTTAAGCACTTGCCATTTTATATAATATCCATTCAAGGTAAGAGCTTCTCTTATAATTTTAAAAGTATTCCCATGATCATGAGTAACCATATTTTTAACATTTTCTATAAATATTGCTTTAGGTTTATTGGACTTTATAATACGTAACAGTTCAAAAAACAAATCTCCTCGATCATCTTCAAATCCCTTTCTGTAGCCTGCTATACTAAAAGCTTGACAAGGAAATCCTCCGACTATTATATCACTATATGGTATTTCTTCTTCTAAAACTTCATGAATATCTCTTTTATCTAACGGTGTATGAGGATGATTTTGTTCATAAGTAATTTGAGCATTCTTATCGTATTCATTTGCGTACACCACTCTGAACTCACCGGTTCTTTCAAAACCCAGCTCAATTCCACCTACCCCACTAAAAAATGCAGAAAGCGTATAACTGCGGGATTTAGTCGAACTTACAGAATTAGTCATACAACACACTCTTCTCTATGATTTTTTTTATAGATATATTATAACACACAAAGAGAAACGCGTACATATGTTCTTTTTCTAATTTGTTGCACTTTCCATATTTTCAACATATTCTAAAAGAATATCAGTAGTTTCCTTTCTTTCAAATAGTTTCCTATCTTGCAATATTTCATCAATACTTAAATTCGGATTTTGTTTTAATAAGCATCTATTAATAATTTGAATAGCACAATCTAAAATTTCATTAGATTTAACTTCATCGAGCATAACCTTTTCAATTAGCTCACTGTTTTTGTTACTTATTTTATCTATCTTATTACTTACAATTTTATTTTTACAACATAAATATCTAACAAGCATCATAATATGCCATCTAGCTCTTCGATATTTTCTATCATAATTATTTAAAACAAATCTTTCAGTTTTATACCATGTCAATCCACTAGCGTAGTATACATTTATAAATCCAAAATCACTTTCATTATTAAATAGTAAACCTCTTGTCTTTTTTTCTACTTTACCGTATTGTCCTGAAACTTCATGTGGAAGATTTAGAAATAAAGCAGATGTCGATTTAATTTGAAAGGGTATATTTATTATTTTAGTTTTTGGAATATTCTCGTCTCTATATTGTTCAGTTCTTCTTTCATAATATAATTTGAAACCTGTGTTTTGCCTTTTTGACTTATAATATTCTTCAATTGCTTTTTGTATTGGTGCTAGTGCTGCTAACTGTTCAGGTTTTAACGTAGTTTGACTATTTGTTGCTTTGATTATATCATTCTTTGTTTCTTCATCATTTGTGGCTATAAATCTAGCAGGTATATAAACATCTTCCTGCTGTTTTAATTCGTCTAGTACTTCAAAGATAACATTACTGGTCTGACAACCATTAACAATTTGATAGTTAACTAAGGTCATTTCTTCTGAGTTTAAATTGATTTCGTCTCCTAATATTGTAATTCCGTTATTTAAAACTCCAAATAAATAACTATTTTTTCCTAATAACTGATTTTTAATATTGTAGTTAACATCAATTTTTTCTTCAGAACCTAAATAATATCGAATATTGTCATCAAATATTCCCTTTCTGAGGATTTTTTTACCTGATACTTCATCAGTAAGTATTTTTATAAATTCTTCTAATTTAATTAAACCGTAGTATCCATTTTTTATTTTCCCTGTAACATCTTTAGGATAAGTCACTGGTGTTTTGGTCATGTTTACAACTATCTCTAAATCCGAATTTATTTTTCTATGCAACTCCATTATTCTCTTCAAACCCAAAAATTGAGGTTCAAGTACTTTATTAAACATACCTAAATCTACTAAATCATTTATTCCTAGATCAACTGCTGATTTAAGGTGAGGGTCTGATAAATTAATATCATTTGGAGAAAGACTAGCAAAAATAGTATTAAGTACAGGTGGCTGTTTAAACTTACTCGCTTTAGTGTAAATATACTTTGCGGTTTCCCAAAATTCTTTAAGTTCTGGTATCTCACAGTTTTCAAAATTAAAAAACCTTCTTATTCCAGTAAAAAAATCATTTATTTCAGTGCGATTAAATAAATCTGATGTTTTTGATTGGCTAAAGTAAAATTCCACTTCAAATCTTTTGGTATTTTGAATCACATCATCCACATCTTCAATACTTTTTACAAATTTATCCGCAACGAAAATTGCCACCCCATCAATCCCAAATGCTGTTTTGGTCTCCATATCATAAAAACTGGCATTCGGATCATTACCATATAAAGTTAATATTAAGTCATTAATATAGCTTTCAAAAATACTGTGCTCATCTTTTGCTTTATTTGAGGTAATTTCATATTTTTCTATGAAGTCTTTTATATATGTGGAAATAATGGGATTTTTTATAGTTGTTTGTTTGTTCACTCATTTTTCCTTCTTTCTAGTTAATTTAAAATTCTGCATAATGAATATTATAGCAGATTTAAAAATACTTGAGGTATTAGTTTCAACGCTTAAATTTGTACTACATTTTATTCTAATGATCATTAGTAATGTTTACAATATTAATTTGAAACAAATTTTTATAATTCTCATGTTATATATCAATTGAGATTTCACCTCTACTTATAACACACTATACCTAATTTTAGATATGAGAGTGTAAAATATCTTGTGTAAATAGAAAAAAGGAAGTCCCTTCTGTAGAATAGAGTTACCACACTACATTCACAGAAAAGAGGACTTCCCTATGAACAATCTTACTACAGATATCTTACAGACTCTAGCCACAAAAGGTGATTTAAACGAATGTTTTCGTTCTCATCTAGAATTAGCC
>NZ_FOSJ01000058.1 GCF_900114235.1 Marinilactibacillus piezotolerans
GATTTCTTCAGTTGTATGTTTACTGTTTGAACGCATAAAAATCCCCCTAAAGTAATTTTACTTTTTTAAGTGTCTACTTTAGGGGGAGCATATCAGTTTGAGGGGATTGTTACTTTTTTGTTCGATAACTTTCTTATCTGACGTTATTATCAATAGTAATAGCTAGAATGAAAGATATGAACGATTAGGTTTTAAGTTTTGGTATTGTTAAAACAACATCTCTGTTGAACCAAATGTTTTTCCTTGCGCTTTTAGTGCTAAAACATTTAAGAAGTTCCATGGACGGCTAAATCCTGGTTGGAAGAAGAAATCTGCTTTCCCTAAATCACTTAAGGTCATTTCGTTACTAATGGCTAGTGAAAGGGTGTTTGCTGCTTGGGTAATATCTCCAGTTGATAAAAATTGTGCTCCTAAGATTACTTCTGTTTCTGAATCATAGAATAGTTTCATTTCAACTTTGATGTCCCCATCACGCATAAATGAAGGACGGACTCTTTCTTCAGTATAGAAAGTTTTAATGCTTCCATCATAGTTCTTTAAGTTAGCATTATTCAAACCAGTTGTTGCAAATTTCAAATCAAAGAAAGCTAATCCAGACGTCCCGTTGACTACGGGCATTTCGACTTTCTCTCCCATTGCATTTTTAGCAGCGGTAACGCCTTGTTTTCGGGCATTTGTTGCTAAGGCTATGTTTTGTTTTTTGCCTGTTGCCTTGAAGGGGATTAATGTCGCATCTCCACCTGCATAGACATTTTTAGCTGAAGTTTCTAAATAATCATTGACAACTACAAAACCAGCTTCATCTAATTCAAGACTGTTCGCTAGCCAAGATGTATCGGGCTTAACTCCAACAGCCATAATCACGGTATCTGCTTCATATTCAGCTTGATCCGTTACTACTGCCTGAATTTCACCATTTTCTCCTTTAATCTCTTGCACTAATTCATTTGTTTGAACTTTCAATCCTTTTTCTTCCGCTTCTTTAGATAAGCTTGGATAGAATTCTTCATCTAGGTAGCTTGGTAAGAAACGATCAACGGCATCAATGAGTGTAACATCCTGACCGTTTTCTCTATAGGCTTCGGCAACTTCAACACCGATGTACCCTCCACCAATAACGACTACTTTCTTCGCATCTTCCATACGTGCTTTAACAATTTCTGCATCATTTCGACCACGGAAAGTATAGACATGTTCTAAATCATTTCCTGGTATGTTTAATTTTGGTGCATAGCCACCTGGTGAAAGAAGTAATCTATCGTATTTTTCTTCTCTTTCCCCATTTTCCGTTTTCACTGTTACTGTATTTTTATCAGCATTCACACCAACAACATCACTATTTAGATGGATGTTAATGCCTTGTTTTTTATAGGATTCTTCATTCGCGTAATGTAACTCATCTGGTGATTGCGCGATATTCATTAAATAGGATTGAGCGCCGCAACTCATAAAGGATGCTTTGTCTTCACGTTCAAATAAATGAATTTCCGCTTCAGGTTCAGCCTCTAAGATGGTCTCAACTGCTTCATAACCAAAGTGAGAAGATCCAACAACAATATATTTCATTTAAAAACTTCCTTTCTATTATTTCAAGTATATATACAGTCTATTGGATATATCCATATTAGTAAACCAGAACGATTTTAATCTGACAATTTGATTATTCATCTATCTAAACGGTCCTTTAATTGTAGCAGAGGCGAGCCTTATGGATCTGTATAACTTGTGTTTTTTCTTGATAGGTCGATGATCTTGTTCAATGACATTATTCAAGTACTTGCTAGTTTGATAGGCAGTTAAAGGTAAAGCATCCTTCCGTTTTAAGTAGTTTAAAGCCACTAGACAACGAAGGCGTTTTATCGGTTTAAGCTCTTAATCTTTTTTTAAGTTTATTTTAATTTAGACCAAGATAATTAGAAATCTTTGCACCAAAACCGAATCTCACGTTCCCAAGGAGGAATTAATTAAAGTAAAAAGGAATTCTATAAAAAAGTTTCCTTACAAATTTAGGTTCTATAATAACTAATAGGTAGAAACCCACCTTCTTGGATTTCTACCTACTATTCTGCGAAATTTGTTACCCATTTAATCCAATTGAGTATCTTTCTAATAAACGAAACACTTAAAAACAAACTGTTTGACACGCTTAAATCATTACCTAACAGCGTATTCCATTGGAAGTTCTTTGGTGAAAGGCTTTATGAACCCCCTGATGATTATCTCTGTGGAGGTTTCTTCATCTAGTCCACGTTCATTACATCAGAAGTTTCAAATGTATCTGATACACCTCTATTTTATACATTTCTTTTACTTTACTATTCATTCTTTATATCTTCTAGCAAACCTTCGAACCATTCAAGATTGACTAAATGATGTGAATGCGAATTCTCTAACATCTTTTTAAAATAAGTAGGAATCGTTTCATTATGATGCAACGTTTGTTCTAGTAAAGAAATTTTACTTTGCGTTTGTTGAATTTGTATTTTTATTAGTTTAATCATTTCATCTTTTTTATATTCATCTGTAAATAACATGGCTGCATAAAAAGATAAGTTTATATAGTCTGTCTTAGACCCATACTTAACCATCAATTTTTCAAATTCTTTATCCCCTAGTTCTGTGATGATATAATTATGCTTTTCTCTGGTTTGATCTAATTGATTAACTTTTTTAATATATTGTTTTTCTTCTAATTGTTGAAGATTATAATAGAAGGATCCTTTAGTAAAATTCACTATATATTTATAATGTCTCTCTTCCATTAAAGCTAATAATTCGTATCCATAAGAACCTGGTTTTTGTTTTAATAAGCCTAAAATCAGTAATGGTATCATATGAACCCCTTCTTTATCTTTATACTAAAAGTATACGAATAGTCATAACATTCTATTATCATTTAACTTTTATTGAGTTCTATGAGTTGTGATTCAAATTCGCCATATGAAATTTTCCCTACTGCCAAATCTAATGTTTCCATATATGTTTTTTCTGTTTTAGTATATGTTCTAGCATGGATAAGATCAACCAATTCATTTTCGTTAGATAAGGGTTCTAATACATGCTGCTTTTTAGAGAAAGCTTCAAAATAACGCAAACCAAATTTCCTTTGAGAAATGGCATCAATATGAATACCATCAGGATTAGAAGTTAAATCTTCTGCAGTGACAAAATAACAATGATCTTGTTCCAAAGCAAATCTTTTCAGCTCTTGATTAATGTGGTGATATTCAGTGGAATATTTTCCAAATCCCTCTTTACCTAGAAAATCTCCTAACCCCCCAATAATAAAAGGAATATCGGGAACATTTAACGCCTTTCTAAATTCTTCAACAATGGAAAGCAATTTTTTGTAATAGGATTTGTAATTCCCATTCATACTATCACTTTCTCCTTGATGCCATAAAATCCCTGTTAACTTACTACTCTCCATCGCAAATTTAGCTTCCATTAGAGCATGTTGAAATAGCGGCTGATCTATGGCCCATTCATCCAAAGAACTTGCACCTTCAGCACAAGGAATTAAGCCGATTTTATCATCTTGGTTTTGACGGCTCCAGGCTTCTGCAAAGGAACCAACTAGGCTTATTCCTGAAACTGGACGATCATAGTTGATAGGCTCGGTCATCATCTGCCATCTTCCATTACGCAGCATTTGTATTCTTTCATTATAAATTGGAGGTACTTCATGAATAATTCCTCGTCCGGCCATATTAGATTGTCCTATCATTAAAAATGATTTAATCATTTTTTACATCCTCTCTTTAATTAAGTATGTTCATTGACCTCTATACTATTAGTCTAATTAGACTAATAGTCAAGTACTCAACCTATATAAGAAGTCGAGAATACACCTGAAAGTGTTTTTGACTTCTTTTATGATTTATCCAACGCAAGCAAACTAATTTAAATTCGACTGCGTATTCCACTGGTAGTTCTTTGGTGAAGGAGTCTACGAATCCTATGAAGATCATTTCTCTGGCAATTTCTTCGTTTAGGCTGTGACTCATGAGGTAGTAGAGTTGTTCTTCGGATATTTTGGAGCCTTTTACTTCATGTTCTAGATCAAAAACGATACTAGAGTTCATGCTCTCCTCTATATTTCGTATTTCCATTTCCTTTACCATTTTAAATGAAAAAGTTTTTAAATTAACTTTCACTATCCTCTTTAGTGCCACTTTTAATAATACATTCGTTTAAAAATACCTTTGTTTTTTTCTCAATATCTCCTTCTCTAGTTTTTACTCTAAGTAGAGGTATCTGAGATTTTTCTAGAATTGAATCTTTAAGTTGGTCTCTCTCTTGTTGCGTCTCAACTTCATCATGATAGCTGCCATCCACTTCAATCACACCTATAGGATTTTTTCCTACTTTATAGTAAATGACAAAATCACAACTAGCTTTTTGCCGCATAAATTCTAATTCTCTTTCAGTAAATGAGTTATTTTTAATTGACGCTAGTTGGATCAAATCTATTTGCATATGATACTTTAGGGAATTAAACGGTTCTTTCATTAAAATATCTTCTAGTACTAATGCAAAAATTTTCTCTGACTTAACTTGTTTATTCATTGGATCTAATCGAGTATTCAACTTTTCCAAAGAACGATCATATTCTTCATATAATAAATCAAATGCTGAAATTACTGGACTACTATATATTTGTTCATTCGCAGCATAGTATTTAATATATCTAATCAAGGCAGCAAGACTCTTATTATTTTTTGTAAACACCTCTTCTCCAGTTACTAAAGTAAACTTATTAATTGCTCTGGAAACAGCAACATTAACTAAATGAGGATTATCAACAAACTCTACAGAAAGCTTATCCTTCGCTTTCTTATCCAGTACTGTAGAAAAGATGATTTCTTTGCACTCTCTGCCTTGAAATTTATGAATAGTATTTCTAGCAAACTCTTCTGGTAGGTACTTT
This sequence comes from Marinilactibacillus piezotolerans, assembly GCF_900114235.1. Lineage (GTDB taxonomy): Bacteria > Bacillota > Bacilli > Lactobacillales > Carnobacteriaceae_A > Marinilactibacillus > Marinilactibacillus piezotolerans. The sequence goes on from NZ_FOSJ01000058.1 coordinate 4,931, forward strand.
CCTGCCAAATTCACTTGATTATTATAAGGTGCAATAAATCCAATATCTTTTTCATCGGACCATCCAATCTCTACTAATGACTCAATTTCTCTTAAATTAGCAAGATTTCGTGTATGATTCCCTTTAGCAGTAGTAATTAGCTGAATTGAAGATTCGCCGTTATCTATAGTCATGGGTATTAGCTGATTGTTGTAGAATTGCTGATTACAAAACTGGATAATCTTCGGATGGCACCTGTAATGTTCCTTTAATAGCGTTACAGGCACATCTCCTTTAAATAGCTCAACAAAAGAATCTAACAAACTATATTTTGAACAATCATAATACTTTGATGGAGCTACAATTTCAGTTTCTTCTGGTATATGGGGAAGTTGTTTACGATCCCCTACAACAATAATATTTTTTGCACAACCTAAACTTAAAATTCCTGGCACTATGTCTTGCTGTGATGCTTCGTCAATAATTATGTAATCTAATACCGCTCCATCAGCTATAGAATTAATAATAGAATGTGTACTACTTCCAATAACCGGAAACCGCTCAATAAATTTGCTAAAATTTTTCCTATAATTATCTGCTGTAAAATTTGAGGTTGAAGGAATCGTTTTTGATAAGTGCTGCTTAAGATACTGCATCGATTTATCTGTTAAATCTTCTAGTAATTCTTTGAAGTGATGTCTCTTTAATTCATTTTCATATCTCTTTAATTGCTGTTCTTTTTGATGAAGCATTTTTTCATAATAATGAAATTGCAGGGAATAAGTGAAGTTTATCCGCTCAGAATAAGTTGCTAAAAATTTAATTCTAACCATTTTAAACTCTATTAACAAACGAAATCTTTCTTTAAAAAAGATCTTTTTTTGGGAAAGATGATTAATATAAGCGAGTAAATCAGTAGTTTTTTCTGGGCTTAATTTATATTTATTAATATCGATCAGATTTACTAATGAATTTTCCTTATGCCATTCTTCTAAGTATTTTTTTTCAATCAGTAATTCACTGATTTCTGTATTTAGTTTTGCCACTTTATTCTGCGCTGCTAAAACAGATTTTAACTTTCCTAAGATATTATCAATCACTTCAATTGAAATGTTTTCAGAAGAGTTGCTATAAGAAGGGACCTCTTTTAGATCTGAAAAAAATTCCTTTTTATAATCTGAACGTCCTAGTTTAGCAACAAGATAGTCTAATTCTTGTTTAGCCATCTTTTCATAAACATTTTCAACAGCTCCATTATTATTTGAAACAATTGCGACAGATTTTTTATTTATCAAAATATTCGCAATAATATTTAAAATTGTTTGAGTTTTCCCTGTTCCAGGAGGGCCTTCAATAATACTAATTTGAGAAGAAAGAGCATTCTCAACGGCTTCCAACTGACTCTCATTTAATCCAAAAGGAAAAATATAGTGCTCTAATGGATTTCTATTTTGATTTTCTCCATAACAATAAGCATGCAAGGCTGTTCCTTTATGCGGAGTGACCTTGTTTAATTGCCTCTCTATATTTTCAGGCATTGATTTATCATTCGGATTTGCAAGTCGAACACGCTCTTTTACAATATCGGTAAAATAAGAAAATATATTTTCATTTTTCAAATCAGAACTAGCCACTATATTTGTATTTTCTAACTTCATGACATAATTTTTGGGATCGTTTGGGTAATTTACAACGACATATTTGTCGCCATATTCAACAGCATTCTCTATTAATCGATAAATGCCCTTTTCACTAGACAAAAGTCCAGATTTAATTTCATTTTTTGGCTTAATCTCACACGCTTCTAAAGGTTTTGTAAATGACTTACCTGATGGAAAGTCTACAGTTACCATTACTTGATTTTCTTTACTCCAGAGTCTCCAATCTGTTATTTGATTTGTTTTATCCTGCCCATTCATATGTATTGAGAACATTATCATGTACCGCCTTATTGTTAATTTATATATTATATAAATCTACAAGATCATTTGCAATTGATACTTGTTGACGCCAAGTAGAAATACGTAAATTTTGCTAACTAGTTTTCTGCAATTTTTGTTAAAAAAGTTTCTGAGAATTTCTATTTACAAACTTATATGTGGTTTATCTTTTCAATCTAATATAAGAATAAATACAAGACTGACTATGCAATAACTTATAAAGTTTCTTTCAACCATAATTACTCTCTTAAACGCATGATAACTAAAAGAGTAAGCATGTAAATTAGCAAAGTAAACATCACAATGCCCCAACTTCCTCCAAATTCAATTCCTAAAAATTGCATAACTATAATAGCTATTCCACCGCCGAGTATAATGTATAGTATAGTAATAAAATACTTTTTTTCTCAAATTTCAAAACAACCAACTCCTAATTATCAAATTTTATATTTTCTTATGTAAAATTCGATTAGATAATTTAAAAATATTCACTAGACAATTTTCTTTTTTGATTTTCTCACTATTTCATTATTAATGCTTTTTGTTTCTAAAATACCAATAAAGCAGACTCCAGAAACCTGCAACCGATAACAGAATAATGAGCTTTTCTGGTCTTGAAAAAGTATGACCTTTACTCGCCACTCCACTAGTAAATACAGCCTCTATTACAATAAATAATAACGTTACGGTTAAAACTAAAACGAAAGTCTTTTTTTTATTGTCACTATACGCTCCTAACATTTTTCTTTTTAACAGTCCTTTAAAGTGATCCTCTAATAAGTATTGAAAGTTCTTATCTGAGTAATTAAGACCTGTAAAAGAATAGGAACCATTCGCATCAATATAAAAATAGTACCTTTTGCCATTCGCTTTAAACCCTAGACAGTATTTTATAAACGGACGTGAAACAAAGAAATCAGTAATCTCCTCATACTTGATTTTTTGAACATACTTTTTCGGGTCATCATACTCTAGATACTTCATGTTTAGCATCACCAAATGATCCTCCGCAAACAACAAAGAATAAGATCCTAGGAACATCGATACAGAAATAGGGTAGTGATCAAAAATCGCTTGAAGAAATGGTCTTAGCCCTCTATCAGCTATAAAGTAATTGTGGTTTAAATTATATCCTAGCGATTTCATTGTTTCTTCCAGTACTTCTTTTTCTTGTTCAATTGTATAGATTTCCCTACTCAAAACTCAAAAACTCCTCTTCTTTACCCATTAATACTTGATTTAATTTAAGTTTATCACACACTATTTGATTGTTGTAGGTAAAGAATTTTATAGGAGGATAACATAAATTCTTTGTATCACTTATGTTAGTATGAAAAGAATGTAAGTATGATTATATGTTGTGCACATCTAAGCATTAAAAATCTAGAAAAAATCATAATAAAATATTCAAGTTTCTAAGACTTTATTAGGAATTTTTACAAATTAATCCTTATTTCTTATGATTTAAAAGGTTGCTTTTCCATATAAATCATTAATATGCATATTCGCATCATTTTATGCCTTTATAAATAATAATCAAAAAACGTGCTTTTATCAGCTAAAATAATGTGATACGGTTTAATGTAACTGTCAAGGACAATTGTGCACTTTTTGCTAGATAACTTTGTGCACTTTTTTATTCAAAAATTGTTTCTCGATGTTTCATTCGATGACTCTCGCCATCCATATGAATGACTTCACATCTATGAAGAAGCCGATCAAGAATCGCTGTTGCGATTCCTTGATCTCCAAGCATCTTACCCCAGCTGTCAGGGCCTTTATTAGATGTTAAAATGATTGAACTCTTCTCGTATAAATCGCTAATCAACTGGAAAAAGAGATTCGCTTCGTTTGTCTCCATAGCCATGAACATCATATCATCAAGAATGACTAAGTCAGCTTGTCTCACACGTTTGAGGCGAATTGCCGACTTTCGAACATAACCTTCGGTTTTGAGCAAAGAAATCAACTCACCCATTGATACAAAAGCGACTTGTTTACCTCGCTCAATGGCTTCCAACCCTAAACCAATGGCTATATGTGTTTTTCCCACTCCAGGTGGACCTAAGAGAACGAGATTGAAAAGTTGGTCTAACCAATCGCATTCTCGAAGTTGATCGATTTGTCGTTTACTGAGTGACATTGATTCGATAGTATCGAAGTCCTCCAAGGACTTTTCAAAAGGAAACTGTGCCCATTTTAAATACTTCTGTCGTGTCTTTTCTTCTCGACGATGTTCTTCGTGATTACATAGTGCCACAAGTAGCTCTTGATAAGTCCAAGATTGCTGTTCTGCTTCACGCAGAAAACCTGGGAGAGCCTGAGCCGTTTCTGTCATGCGGAACTGCTTGAATTGAGATTGAAGGCTTTCTGTAGTACCTATGATTCTTTCCCTCCTAACACTTGTAGATATGACTCAACAGAACGTTCTACAGCGGTAATCGATTGATACCTTTCGGACAAACTATCACTCTCTATATCGTGGAGATTTGTCTGAAGTTGCCGACGAGCTAATTCGCTAGCCACATCTCTTAAGACATTTGCACTGAATAAATTTAATATGATACATTCATTCAACGCCTTGTCTAGTACGTTATTATTTTGTTCTATGACGGTTTCTATAACACGTAACTGATCTCTCATATGCCTTGGATACCTAATTTTGAGCTGGTTGATAAAAATGGTCGCTTCCTCTTTATTATGGAAATGACTAAGTACCTTACTAATATGCTGCTCAAGTTTCTGTTTTCTTTCTGCTTCTCGTCCATGATTAGGGTCTTTAGTCAGCTTGCCTTTCCCTTTAGCCAGGGGATGATCGGCGAGTTGATGACTGCTTTTCAGTTCGAACACAGACAAACGATTATTGCTTATTACTACACGGACTTTAGTTGTTTTTCTTGGTCGATAGGTTCCGATTGGAACCGAGTAGTAATTAGACTTAAATTGAATCGTATTGTCTTTCAGAACGGTCTTTGTTATACTTTCATTATTCGAGAGAATAGGTTTATCAGAGATCGAGATGAGGTGTGACTTTTCCAGAGTGAACACGTCTATCGGTCTCTTTTTTATTTTTTCATGTTTTTTATAATTGCCTCTGCGAGTTAACCAGGACTCACATTGCTCCTGCCATGACTCAATGGAATAGAAGCGACGACCACGGGCGAAGTTGTACTTTACGAATTTAATGACGGCTTCGACTTTTCCTTTAGATTCTGGATCAGCGGCACGACAGACATGAACAATAAACTGTCTTTCCAGTACATAAGCCTGAAACTGTTTAGTAAATAAAATATCTCCATGATTTTCACTGACAATCATCAGCTTATCCTGATCATACACGATTTCTTCTGTTCGTCCTCCGAAGTAGTCAAAAGCATTCTCATGTGCCCTAATCACGTCGTTTGTCGTAAAGGGCTTCTCTTGCCACTCAGCGTATTTATAACGGGAGTGGGAAAGAACAAAGCCAATACAATAAAGCTTTACTCGACTATCAGTTAAGCCTCGTTTTACTGTTATTTCCCCAAAGTCCACCTGTATTTGCTTGCCGGGTGGTAATTCAGGCACCGCTTCGTAATTTCGATAGGTCAAAACCTTTGGAATACCGTAGGTTTCCCTGAGCTCTTTTACGTATGAACGGATCGTGCTTGGAGCTGCTTCGGTGTAACCGAACTGTTCATCTAACCAATCTTCGACTTGAGCCGCGGAAAGCTCCGGCTCATCATTTAGCCAATTTAAAATTGTCTCTTTAAAGGGATCAAGCTTTTTTGACCGAGTATTAAGGTTTTCCACCCAAGCGATTGCTTCATCTGGTCTTTTTTCTAAATCACTCCTAACGGTATTTCGATGTATACCAAGCATTCGACTTATTTTTGCATTTGAAAATCCTTTCTTTTTGTAATGATGTACTTTTGCAATTCTATTCACTTTTTTAAAATCCCCCTTTTTCTTCTCCTTCCATTTGAAAAACTAACTCTTCTAGTTTATCAAATAGAACGAAAGTATGGGATAAAAGTGCACATTATTATCTAGCAGTAACTGCATAATACAGTTTAGCAGTCACATTTAAATATATTATAAAGCAAAGACTGTCAGTAAAAGATAGCTTCTATAGGAATCAACTACAAGATACTGTGAACAGAAGATACTATGGTTTTAGAATATATTTCCACTATGACTATTGATAACTAATGGCTCTGAAAGTAAAGGAGGAAAAAGACTAAATAATGATTATGACTTTTATACTATATATTGGCGCTCTTACTATTCCTATCTGGGGTATAGTTTTCTGCTTAACGCTTATTAGAATTATCGAGAAAATACATCTTGAAGAGGATCATCCACTTGAAACTTTTTGGTTTACAGTATCTTTTGTTGTCATGATAACTGTGATCACGTACATATTAGGCAGCTTATAGTTTAATAGATTTCGTTTTAACAATATACTGAACTAGTCTGTATTTCATTAGCTGATCATGTTTGTATTAAGCTTAAATATTGATCCTTGGTTATCTTTGATCGCTATTATTATTTTTGTACTCGCTACAATTGTTGATAAATATAAAAAGTAATTGGAACCTTTCCATAAAATAATGAAGCTAAAGCATAACTACAGGGAATATTTTGAACACTAGAAGAGAGCCGATTTTCCTACAGAAGGAAGGCTTTATTTACATAAATTTCTTAATGCTCTATAACTTTTAAGTAGAGCGCTTAAAAATTTTTATGAGGATATTATTTTAAAAGAGTCGAAATGAAAAAATAGTAATTTCTAGAAGGAGGGTACGAAATGAAAAAGTTCTATGATACCAACACCGGAGAAGAAATAACTCCAGGGGAAAGAGTAAGGATTGAAATAGATTTTCCTAGGAATTTAAAAGATGTTGGAAGATTAGATAAAATTTTGGAATCTCTATTGGAACAAGAAAATGGATCTATCCAAAAAGTTAGTAAATAGTGAGTTGAAAAGTTATAAAAAGATAAAATATAAATAATTCAATTAACTATTTAATTGTTTACTAAACCTTTTTACAAATAATCGAAGAGGCAATTAATCTTACCTGCTAGTGGTATAACGATATATGTTATTTTCAGTTAAAAATTACATCCTTCACTGACTGGAAAAGGAACAGGAACGATTTTTGTCAAAACAAGAATCGATTTTGCCCAGTCTAAGTAATGCCTACTGAACAATTGGGCTAATTTGAAATGGAGAAAAGTTCAATAGAACTAAACAGCTTTTTTTCCGATTTTTCAGTTGTCCAAAAAAAGAGCGCAAGCGATTGCGATTAATGTTATCTACATTCATCGCAATGACGGATAAGGCAATCGTAGTCAAGGTAGTTTCGCGGAGTTTGGTGCGGATATTTTCCATACCGAAACAACGCTTCAGTAAACTGAAGCCGCGCTCAACTTCTACACGATCTGCATTATCGCGATATTCGATTTCTTTGTCTCTGGTTTGGTCTTTCTTTGGACGACCAAGT
>NZ_FOSJ01000060.1 GCF_900114235.1 Marinilactibacillus piezotolerans
TTATTGACGTTACTGATGAAACTTGAATTAAGGTTGAAATCAAGCCTCTTCACAATTTTGAGACAAATCAGAGCGTTACAGTATGAACCGTTTGAGTGTTTCAAAGCATCGTTCGCACCTGGTTAAGTGAAAGAAAGTGCAAATAGACTAAGCGACAACTGAATAACCCTAAAAATTTCTGGAAAAAGTCATCCCTTGCGCCAGCAATTGACTTTTTTGGAAATTTTAATGAAAACTACTTGTGATTAAAGTAACAATATATAAAAATCATTTATTCTAAGTTTTATGCAACACTAGTGAAATGATATATTATATACTACAAAAAAATCTATGGAGGACATTTTATAAAAAGTTCTCTCTTAGATAAGAACTTATATTATCATTTTATCAGAACATAAAAAAATTCATTCAATATCTAATTGACTAGTTGAATGAATCTCATAAAATATTTTTTTATAAGTTCTACTGAAAAATATTAACTTAAAAATTAAAATAGTTTACCCTGAATGATTCATACTTTTAAGAAAATTAATAATTGGGGCATTTTTCACTTCTTTCAGATCATTAGTTTAATATGTTTACTTTATTTTACTTAAAATTTCCACGTCACTCATTTTTTTGTCAGAAAATTAAGGTTTTCAGGCATACTAATCCCTTGAAATTAGCCTTTTTTTAAACTATTCCATTAGGTGTGAGTGCTACTGCAATTTGAAATGCTAAATATTCCGCAAGATTTTATGGAATAGTTCATAGTAAACGTAATAGGAACTGATTTTTAAAAAGGTTTTTCGTCCAGAATGAACAAGTTTACCCGCTACTTTAAATAAGAGCAAACGAATAGTTGAAACTTGAAAACCTTTGGTTTCTTTCGTAAAACAAAGAGTACGCATAAAATTGACGATGTTGTAAGCTAGTACACTCACCATCATACGTGCATGATTTTCTAAAAAACGAGGGCTATAGGTTTTATCGAAATAAAATCCATTTTGGCCTCTTTAATGTAATTTTCCATGGTGTCTCTTTTAGAATAGGTTTGAAAGACCGCTTCTGCAGAAAGTTTCTCTGATGAATTGGTTATGATAAATTCATGTCGAGCAATCAATTCGGTTGCTTCACGCGTAGATTTAATACAAAGTCTTCGTGAATGTGTCCAGCTCTTCGCTTGATAGAGTGCAGAAGCGTAGCGCACTTCTTTTTTATCCCAATCCTGTTGGTCATCTATCGATACAAATTGCTCAGCGATTTTTCCTAGGTTACGATTCGATTTCAATCGAATAACATAAAAATTTTGACGTTTTTCACACAGTTCATATAATTCAGGAGTTGCAAAACCACTATCTGCACGCACTAGAATAGAACATACAGGTACGGTTTCTTGGTAATGGTCAAAAAGTGGCCGGTCAGGCCTTCAAAGGCAACAAGTAGATGATAGCCATTCGTTTGGTAATGGGCATTATAATGCGACTTCTCCTGATTGCCAAAAGTATCCGAATGTGTTAAGTTATGAAACCGATAAATTAAGTAAAAAAAGCCAATTAAGTGTAAATTGTAATTTTATTTTGCATTAAATTTAAGGGGTGCTTTGCACTAATAAATCGAGTAGGAGACTAGCCATTAATTGACTAGTCTCCTACTCGATTTAAAATAGTCCTTTTTTCAATATATAAATACTTTAACTGCCATAAGCATACCCTTTTTCCAGTTCGTCTTTACTTGTAGTTATTTCTATTGTGATATGATCCTTTACACCCGATGTATGGGCAAGCTCTGCAATTTCTTCTTTGATTTCCCTAGTCTTGTTTATATCGGAAGAGTCTATAAGAACCGTAACGATAAGGGCATTTTCTTCTCCGTCCAGTGACCAAATGTGAAAATGAGAGAGGTCCTTTACAGCAGGAATATTGTTAATGGAGTTCGCCAGGTTCTCTACGTTTACATTTTCCGGCGAACCGTTCAATAAAATTTTCATTGTACTGAAAAATTCAGGTACAGCTTTATAGAGGATATAGAGTGCTATCAAAATCGATAAGATTGGATCCAATCGATAAGCCTCGGTAAAGTTCATTAGAATACTCACAATCAAGACTCCAATCCACCCTAATACGTCTTCCAGCATATGCAGGTTCAACATGCCTTCGTTTTTAGATGACCCTTTGCTTAAAATCCAAGCCGCATATCCATTCAATGCAATAGCTACGAGAGAAAGCCAAAACATGCCACTGTAATTAACCGGTTGCGGATCAATCAAACGTGGCACACTACGATAGATCATAAAGAACGAGCCACTAATTAGCACAACGCCAGTTATCAGCGCGCCCAGTAAAGAAAATCGTTTATAGCCAAAGGTGAACCGTTCATCTTGTTGCTTTTCTGAGTACCCCTGGAAAAACCAAGCGAATCCAATTGAAATAGAGTCCCCTAAATCATGAACTGCGTCAGACATAATGGACACACTATTGAAAAGAAACCCAAAGAAAAATTCACTTATGGAGAAAATAAAGTTGGTGAAAAAAGCAATTTTAATATTTTTTTTCGATTGATCCTGATGCGAGTGATTATGATTTTTATCTGATTTTGACATTTTAAAAACCTCCATTTAGTTTTATACCTTATTAGCTTTTATTGTTCTTATTCATTGATATGAGTTAAGATTTGTTCGAGAATACTGAAAACATGAAGATCATCAAGACTGTAAACCATGCTTTTCCCTTCTCTTCTTGCCTTCACTAAACTTGAATCTTTCAATATTTTTAGTTGGTGTGAAATCGCGGACTGTTCCATGTCCAGAGAAATGGCGATATTTCCAACACTACACTCTTTTTGCTGTAAAAGAAAGAGAATCGACAATCGTGTAGGATCACTAATCACCTTAAATAGTTTGCTTATTGACTGAATAGATTCTTTATCGATTGGAGAAGTTGTTTTTATATCCATAGTGTTTTTATTCCTCTCATATGACTTGGTGCTCATATATATAATACCATATGTGCGAAACAAAGCTAGTATTTTGTTTATAAGGGCGTTTGTTAGTTTATGAGAAAGGAGTTGAGACTGCTTTTTCTTGACAAAACTTATAGAGCACTATAAAATGAACGCATAGACATATGATTTTTTATTCATATGTAAAACGTAAAGATTCCGATTTACATATGGGACAACTGAAAGGAGTCAGAGACAATGGAAATTACATGAATACTTCTCTTCTTTTAGTGGGAATTTGTGTGATTTAATAAGTAAATGAATGGAAATCAAAGGAATTATATAGGAAGGTGATAAAAATGGAAACTATCGAAGAACAACAATCTCAAGAAAAACATAATCACAACCACGACCATGATAACGGGAAAATGCCAATCGTTTTATACTTTATTGGTTTAGTATTAGCAGTGATCGCTCTATTTTTGAATGAAGATTATCAGTTGCTACAAAACATTTTATTTTCAATCGCTACAATCAGTGCGGGGTATCATGTCATTGTTCTGGAAGGCCTTGGGGAAACAATTGAGAACACAAAAGCAAATAATAAGTTCACGCCTAATTCTCATATTTTAATGGGATTAGCGGCTATAGGAGCTTCAGCAATAGGGAATTTTTGGGAAGGAACGTTGTTGATTCTCATTTTTTCAGGCGCACATTTCCTGGAAAATTACGCTGAAGGAAGAAGTAAACGAGAAATCACGAAATTACTCGAAATGAATCCAACGACTGCCCGGTTAATCCAGCCTGATGGCAGTACAAAAAATGTTGACGTCAGTGAATTAAAAGTGGGAGATCAACTTCAAGTATTGAATGGCGATCAAGTCCCCATTGATGGCGTCATTTTGTCAGGCTCTACGTCCATTGATGAGTCGTCTATTAATGGAGAAAGTATCCCAAAAGAGAAGTCCAAAGGAGACGACGTTTTCGGAAGTACAATCAATGGAACAGGTACTTTCACAATGGAAGTCACTAAAGAAAATAAAGATACAGTATTTTCAAAAATTTTACAGTTAGTAAACCAGAACCAAGACAACCAAACAAAAGCTGCGAGTATAATCCAAAAATTTGAACCGAAATACGTTACAGTTGTTTTAATTGCCGTTCTGTTATTCATGTTATTGGCTCCTTTTCTCCTAGACTGGACATGGTCACAAAGTATCTATAGAGGATTGGTCCTTTTAGTGGCAGCTTCACCCTGTGCTTTAGCAGCAGCTACTGTATCGGTAACTTTATCGACGACTTCTAACTTGGCCAAAAAAGGCGTCCTTTCAAAAGGTAGTTCTTACCTGTCTCAATTAGCCGATACTCAAGCCATTGCATTTGACAAGACAGGAACCTTGACTAAAGGAAAACCTGAAGTAACCAATTATTATTTTGCTGATTCCGTGAACGAAGAAAACATGATTGATATCGTAGTAGCTCTTGAAAAAGAATCCAATCACCCCTTAGCAGATGCCATTCTAAGAAAGTTTGAACAAAAAAATCAACTGACTATTGAAGTAGAAAATCAGATTGGTAAAGGGTTGACAGGAGATTACAACGGCAAAAATTATCGGATCGGAAAACCAACTTCATTTGACGAGGTTGCAAATGAATATATTCGTTTAAATAATGAGTGGGCATCAGAAGGTAAGACAGTCGTATATGTAGCAGAAGATGAGAATGTCATTGGACTTATAGCTCTCATGGACGTTCCAAGTGAACATGCAAAAGAAACTATTAAATACTTTAAAGAACAAGGCATACACACCACTCTAATCACTGGCGACTCAGAAATGACAGGAAAAGCAGTTGCTGAACAATTAGGAATAGATGAAGTAATCGCGAATGTCATGCCAGAAGATAAATCTCGAATTATAGACGAGCAAAAAGAGAAATACGGCGTAACAGCAATGGTGGGTGATGGTGTAAATGATGCCCCAGCCCTTGTGAATGCAAATGTAGGGATTGCCATGGGAGACGGAACCGATGTAGCAGTAGAGGTGTCTGATTTAGTTTTAATGCAGGATGACTTATCTAAATTGGTTAAAGCTCATGGAATTTCTTCTAAAATGAATCGTGTCATATGGCAAAACATCCTTTTTTCAATGGCAATCGTAGCCTTTTTAGTTGTAGGGAGTTTATTAGGTCTAACAGATATAGGAATCAGTGTCATTATTCATGAAGTAAGTACGTTGGTCGTTATTCTGAATGGACTTCGTTTATTAAAATCTAATTAATTCTATCAAAACCCATAAATCTAGGGTATAGTAATAACTGTCTGAAGTTAATATGCCTTTAACGTTCTAAAAACGTTAGAGGCATATTTTTTATAAATTACTTTGTCTCAAAAACAATCGATTATGAGACTGTTTTGAGAAGCGACTCTTTCTTCTCTAAAAGCGCTCTTTTTTAGTCTCAAAAGTTGTATCAATATCTATGTATCTTTAACAACCCTTTGTGATACAATGAGGGTAACAAAGGGGGTTAGAACTGTGAGCGGATATATCTACGGATACGCGCGCGTCAGCACGCAACACCAGGATCTGAATCGGCAGCTAGACTTGCTAGCGAAACAAAATTGCAACGAAATCTTGACGGAGAAAATGACAGGGACGAAGAGCAATCGTCCTGAGTTGAACCGTCTAAAGGATAAATTGCGACCTGGGGACACGGTGGTGGTGGAGAGCTTCTCCCGCTTGGGACGAAGCACCAAGGATCTGATTGACCTGGTCACCTACTTCGAGGAGCAGGACGTGAAGCTGGTCAGCCTGAAGGAGAACTTCGATACAACCACCCCGCAGGGGAGGCTCATGATGACCGTTTTCCAGGCCTTCAGCCAATTCGAGCGTGATTTGATTGTGGAGCGGACGAAAGAGGGGCTCCAGAGTGCCCGTGCCCGAGGTCGGATAGGCGGAAGACCACGTGTGAACAAACGTGATATTGAACGAGCCGTGAAACTGTATGAGAGCAAAGCGTATAGTGGCAAAGAGATTACAGAAATGACTGGTATCAGTAAAGCTACTCTCTATCGATATATAAAGAGTAAGAAAAAATAACGCATTTTGAGCCAATTTCATATTTAAAAGTGAGTCACTTATTCACGTTACTGAGCTAAAAAGTATTTTTACCCATATCTTTCGTTAAGATTTATGTTGCAACCTATAGTTAGGGGTACCGCCAACATTTCGGAAATTTTGTACGTTAAGGGAATTTCAACCTAAAAAAGTCGAATTCCTGTACGCTAAGGAACCGACTTTTTTAGGTTGATTCTTCAAGTAAAGCGCCAGTTGAAGAAGTTTTTTTATTGACGTGGTGCAAACAGCATTACTGATACCCCAACCAAGCAAATACCAGCACCAACCCAATCATATAAATCAGGTGTTTTTTTATCAATGCCCCATCCCCACAATACAGAAAGAACAATAAATACTCCTCCATAGGCAGCATAAACTCTACCGAACGATGGGAATGATTGAAATGTAGCAATGACTCCGTATAAAACTATGGCTATTCCCCCAAAGATCCCCAAATAAAGTGGCTTCCCTTCTCTGAGACATAACCAAATTAGATAACCACCACCAATTTCAGCTAATCCTGCAACAATGAATACTACAATTGTATAAATCATAAAGCACTCCTTGAACATTTAATCAATATAGCAATTATAACGTATCCTTTTTGAACTATGATAATTATTTCAAGCATAGAGTGATTAACAACAGTTTGGAGGGATAGTATTGAACGAGGATTTTATATATGCAAATCAAATACTTAATAGTCGAGGTACCGTCGGAAAAATACGGACGTTAAGGATTTTGAAAGATAAAAAAGCTTAATTCCTCCGTATTTTTAGTGAGAAATTAAGCTTTTGATTTTCAACAATCGCCCTTTTCTGAATAAGCGTGTACAAGAGATAATGGAAAAATCATGCTGGAAAAACATATGATAAAAATTACAACATGTGTGCAATGTCTGAAGCTACTGTTGGATAGGCAAATATCATTTGTTTCAATTCTTTGGTTGAAATCCCAAAACGAATGGCTGTTGCAAAATGATTAATCAGTTCATCGGCTTCATTACTAATCAAATGAGCACCAACAATTTGATCATGATCTTCGTCAATCAGCACTTTAAACGCAGCAAAGTCCTCATTTGTCCGTTTATACGTAAACCAGTCGGAGATGTTTTTCTGCTTTACTTTAATATTCCGGCCAGAGTTTTTGGCTTCCTCCTCGCTCATACCTACCGATGCCATTTTAGGTACGGTAAATACAGCAGATGGAATCACGGGATATTCAATTTTTTTGCTGTTCCCTTTCAATAAATTAGATGCTACGACATGAGAATCTGCACTGGCTACAGGTGTGAGGGGCAAGCCATCCGTTGCTGCAGCATCTCCAGCTGCATAGACATTCGGGTTACTTACACTTTGCAAATACTCATTAACATGGACACCATGTTTTTTCCTTTCTATATTCCCTTTTTCAAGATTCATATCTAAGGCAGGGACCCGTCCAGCACCATGAATAACAATGTCTGCTTCAAACCGCGTTATATCCTCTTTTTTTCGAGCGTACACATGAAACTTTCCTTGTTCTTTTTCAATGGATTCAACGGAATGTTGAAGATGTACCTGTATGCCAATCTCTTTCGACTTTTCTAAAAGGATATCTACAAGATCTATATCAAAATTCTCCAAAGGTCTTTGACCTCGATGGATAATATGAACTTCTGATCCAGCACGTGCCGCGATATGAGCAAATTCAAACGAAATATACCCACCACCAACAAAGACGATTCTTTGTGGTAATTCATCCAACTCCAAAAACTCATCACTATAAGTAAGATGTTCTTCTCCTTCTATGGGTAAAGGGGTAGGTTTCGCACCACTAGCGATCAAGAAATGACTCCCCTCGAGCACTTCTTTATTCACTTCAAGTTTGTCCTCACTCACGAAAGATGCATTGCCATGATACGTATCGATTCCCTGTTTATTCAATGCTTCCTCTTTTTTTTCCGGGACATCATCTGTAAAGGTTCTTTTAAAATTCATAAGATCTTTCCAGTTGATGAAGACTTCAGACGGTACTCCATTCTTAACCATCCGTTTGTTCCAATCAATAAGCTCGGCAGCACCATGTAGAACCTTTTTTGGGTCACATCCACGTAGTGCACACGTGCCTCCAAACGGCCTGTCATCTACCATAGCTACATTCCAGCCGGCTTTATTACATTTTGCTGCTGTGATTGAACCCGCAGAACCTGTACCAATCACAATAAGATCGTATTTCTTTATCATCATTAACCTCCTCGCAGAATTGACTCTATAATACGTTTGCCTTATTTCTATCTAATGAAACCGCGTACCTTGTCCAAGGTTGAAAGAATCCACCGTCTTAACCAAACGGTGGATTCATTGTGTTGTTATCCCGCACAACAAGATAATTTTGAAACATCTTTATCAAACGTCAGGGCAGCTAATTTCAATCCCTCTGCCATGGTTAAATATGGTGCAAGGCTGTCTTTTAAATCCTCGACTGTTAATCCAAACTTAACGGCTAATGTCGCCGCATATATCACATCTCCTGCATTTTCAGATACGATATGAACCCCTAGTAATTTTGAAGTTTTTGCATCGGCAACAAGCTTAAAAACGCCTGTTGTTTCACGATTTACTATTGCTCTTGGAACTGCATCTAAAGGCAATACAGATTTTTTTACTTCATAGCCTTTTTCTTTTGCTTGTTCTTCTGTTAAACCAACCGTTGCAATCGAAGGATTTGTAAAAATTACGCCAGGAACAACGGATAAATCTAATTTTTTATTTAATCCGCCAATCGCATTATCGGCAACAATTCCACCTTCATATGCTGCTACATAAACGAATTGAGGTCCTAATGTTACATCGCCTGCAGCATAAATCTTTTCATTACTTGTCCTAGCGTAGTCATTTATCAGGATTTCTTTTCGTTTTCCAACTTCAACCCCTGCGGCATTTAATTTCAAAGCATCTGTATTTGGTTTTCTTCCTGTTGCAACAAGTAACTGCTCTGATTCCACCACTTTTTTCTTACCATCTACTGTTACATGAACCTTTTTGATTTGCCCCTCTTGTTCTACACGCTCAAAAGTTGCCCCTTTTACAAGGTTAATACCTTGTTCAATTAACGCTTTTTCTACGGCTTCTGAAATTTCTTGATCATATTCTTTTAAAAGTCGCTCACTTCTTTGCATAAGCGTGACTTCTGAACCTAAATTATGAAACAATTGCCCAAGTTCCATTCCGATATATCCTGAACCAATAACCGTTAATCGTTTTGGTACCGTTTTTAATTCAAGTAATGTTGTACTTGTTAGATAATCCACTTTTTCAAGTCCTGAAATCGGCGGTAAGGAAGGAGAAACGCCCGTTGCAATTAAGAAACGCTTTGCAGAAAGTTTCTTCCCGTTAACTTCAACTGTATTTTCATCAACAAATATTGCTTCACCTTCAATTAACTCAAAGCCATATTCATCAATTAAATTGACATATTTTTGATTCCGAAGTTCGCTTACTAACTCATCTTTATGCTTTACTAAAGGAGCTAATTCCACTTTTCCAGCAGATGTTTGTAAACCTATAAATGGGTTGACTTTTGCCAAATGATTGATTTCCCCAGCTCTAAGAAGTGTTTTTGATGGCACACAACCAATATTTACACATGTTCCCCCAACGGTTCCACGCTCAATCATAGCTACTTTTGCCCCATATTCAACCGATTTAATCGCAGCCGAAAAAGCAGCCCCGCCAGAACCAATGATAAGTAAGTCATAGTCTCCCTCATCACCTAAAACTATTTTTTCTTCAGATTGTACTTCTTCTATTTCTCCAGGCTGGTATTTTGCTTCATCAATTGCCTTTTTTGCACTTTCCACCCCAATATCATCGGGTAATTCAAATACTGCTTCACCACGACGAAAACTAGCTTCAATGTTCTTAGCTCCCACATTTTCAAGTGCTACGGCTACATGTTCTTCACAACCTGTACAAGTCATTCCTTGAATATTTATCTTAAATTTATTCATTACCTCAACCTCCTGTTTTATCTTAAATTTTCCTATTTCCTTATTTCATACCCTAAATCAGTAATTATTTCTTCAATTTCTTCTAAACTAGTTTTCGATTTATCAAATGTAAGTTGGGTTTCTCCTGATCCTTCAACTTCTATATCTTGAATACCCTCTAAATTAGAAACGGCGGAACTCACCGTAAAAGCGCAAGATACTCAAGTAAAACCATCTATTTTAAACGAAACAGATTCTAAGTTTTCTGATGGAACCTCACTTGTTTTTGAACCTTCTTCAACTGCTTTTTGACCACACCCAGAAAGGACAACAACCAATCCAAATATAATGAATAGATATATTAAATATTTCATCATGCCTTATATCCCCTGACTGAACAATGTATAGATAAGCATTACTCCAGAAACGATTGTACTAACCCATAACAACTTCTTCGTTTTCTTTGAACTATTTTTTTGTTTCCATACAAGTAAATGAGCAAAAGAAAGCATAACAACAGTGATAACAATAAACCAAATTCGATATGGCGCAAACGTAACGGCAAGTGTTCCAGCTAAACCACTTAGACCAAGTGGTATTAAGATCGCTAAGCCAATTCAACAAAGACTTGCTAAAAAAGCTGAAAACATCGAAGCAATTGCAACAACTCTTTCTTTCATTTTTTACATCTTCTTATTTTTATGTGATTTTTCATATTTAGAATAAGCATAAAAAGTTAAACCAAGAAAAACAGCTAAAACAGGAATCAGAACAAAATCTAAATAGCCTGTTATTGCACCTAATCCAAGCGTACCTAATAAAATAACTAAAATAGGTGTAGCACAACCTAACAAAACCAAAAATGTACCTATAAGCCCTGCAATAAAGGTCTTTTTATATTTCATTTCAAAATTCCTTTCATTCTTCCTCAATTAGGGTTTCAATTATCGGACAAGCATGTAAACTTTTTTCATCTGGACATCGTTGTTTTAAGTCGTCTAACATAGTTTCAATTCGTTTTAAATCCTCTATTTGTTTTTGAACTTCCTTTTGTTTTTTAGAAACAAATTCGAACATATCTTGACAACGAACTTCATCTTTATCTACAACACCAAATAATTTATAAATCTCGTTTAAAGAAAATCCAAGTTCCTGTATTCGTTTAATAAACCCAACACGCTTAACGTCATCATATGAATATATCCGATAACCAGCTTCCGTTCGGTGAGGTTCTTGTAGTAAATTTTTTCGCTCGTAATATCTAATCGTTTCTTTATTAACGCCACTCTTTTCAGCAAATTCACTAATCAGATACTTCATTCTTTTCACCTCTATTTATTATACACCATGTACCATAGTACATGGTCAAGAGATATTTATGATTTTAAAATACTCTACCCTAGTAGTTTTCTCTTAAAATCCCTTCCTGAATAATTCATAGCTCTAATTTAAAGCTGTTTTCTTGAATAAATTGCCTATTTTTATATTAGGCAGATACTTTCTTCTAAAATATTGTATTTTCGAACAGGATTCTTAGGGAAGAAGGACCTATTAAAAATCCTTTGTCTATTTAAGGGCAGACTGATCCCTTGAAATAATCAGTTAAAACTTTATGCGATAACTCCTCTAAATATATTGTCTGGATCGCCGTAGGCGTTCGAAAACCTTATAAAATTCGGTTTGATACACATGATAACTCGACAGTTTGAGATAGACTTGTCTGCCTGTTTTAACGAGTTTGCCGGCAACTTTGAGCAATGTCAATCGTATAGAATGAATCGTCATCCCCCGATTCACTTGTTCAAATCCAATGGTCTTTAAAAAATTGACGAGGTTGTAAGCCAGGACACTGATCATCATTCTAACGTGATTTTCCAGGAAGAGTGGGCTATCTGTTTTGTCAAAATAAAAGCCTGATTTCGCTTCTTTGATGAAATTCTCCATTGTACCCCGTTTGCCGTAAAGAGAGAATATGACTTC
>NZ_FOSJ01000061.1 GCF_900114235.1 Marinilactibacillus piezotolerans
CAAATAGTAGCGCTTTGAGTAAAACTTTCGGGTGATAAGCCGGGCGACCAAAGTCGTTTTCAATTAAGTGATATTGCGAGTCATCTAAATCTTCCACAACTTGATGAATAGAGTAGACGATATGATTTTCTGGTAAGTAACAGTTCATTTCTAATGGCAAGGTTGTTTGGTTCATGGTATATTGAGTATACATAAGGAGCACCCTTTCTATGATGTTTTTGTGGTGATTATATTATATCAAAGCCGTGCTCCTTTTGCTTACATAAACAAATAAGATCCACTGAAATCTCAAGTAGATTTTCAGCGGATCTTATTTGTTTGTTAAGACTTTTGTCCCAGCCTCAATTTAGGTTTATGACTCCTTATCTCTCTACCTCTCAAAGCTAAGACTTCTTAAGATTTTTGAGTATTCATGAAACGCTCTAAAAACTCTTTTAATCTCTGCGATTGTGGATTATATAAAATTTCAGAGGGCGGGCCGTCTTCTACTATTTTCCCATCATCAAAAAACGCAATACGATCGGCCACTTCTTTTGCAAAATCCATTTCATGTGTGATTAACAACATAGATGTTTCGCCTTGATCAGCTATGTCTTTAATAACTTCGAGCACTTCTCCTACCAGTTCAGGATCAAGTGCTGAAGTCGGTTCATCAAAAATCAGTACTTTAGGTTCCATGACCAAGGCACGAGCAATAGCCACTCGTTGCTTTTGTCCTCCAGATAATTGTGCCGGGTATGCATCTGCCTTATCCAATAGCCCCACTTTATCTAATATTTCTTTCCCTTGTTTGATTGCTTCTTTTTTCTTTTTTCCTTGTACGGTTATAGGCGCTTCGATTACGTTCTCTAAAACCGTCATATGAGGGAAAAGGTGAAAATGCTGAAAAACCATTCCAATATTTGAACGGACTTTTCGTAAATGTTCTGTACTAGCCGGGCTTAACTCTCCCTTTTCATTTTTTTCATGCCATAAATAATCGCCATCTACTTCAATGGTGCCGTCTGTAATTTCTTCTAAGGTCATTAGTAATCTGGCAAATGTCGTTTTCCCGGATCCGCTTGGTCCAATTAAAGCTACTTTTTCTCCTTGCTGGATTTCAAAATCAATTTTGTCTAGTACCTGTAAATCATCAAAATATTTGGTGACTTTGTTATATTTAACAATAGGCTCTGTCATCGTTTCGTCCTTTCTTTGTATGATACTCGGTTACTGATATCTCTCAGAGATTCTATTCTCTAGGTTTCTTAATAAAAGCGAAGCAGGATAACTCAATGCTAAGAACAGTATCCCAACTATGGTAAATGGTTCCGTGTATCTGAATGTTCCCGCTCCAATATTTTTAGCCGTCTGCAGTATTTCTACTAAGGTAATAGCAGAAAGTAGCGGTGTTTCTTTAAACATTGTAATAAAGTAATTCCCTATTACTGGAAGAACCGGCGGAAAAGCTTGGGGAAGAATAATTCTTGTCCACGTTTTTCTTTTAGTAAAATTCAAAGCTGTGGCAACTTCCCATTGACCTGGATCAACAGATTCTATTCCGCTGCGAAACACTTCTGAAAGGTAGGTACTATAATGTAACCCTAACCCAATTACTCCTGCTACAAAAGGTTCTAACGAAACTCCAAACTCTGGAAAGACGTAAAAGATAAAGAACAGCTGCACTAGTATAGGTGTATTTCTCACAAACGTAACGATTCCTCCTGCAATAGCCGAAACTCCTTTAGAGTCAGAACGAATTAAAAGAGTCCATATTAGTCCAAGTACAAGCGCTAATCCAAATCCTACTATTGTTGCCGTAATCGTTACCCATAGCGCCGAGATAATTTCTGGTAGTATTTCGAATGCATAATCCCAATCCCAAATTCTCATTTACATCCTCCCTTCTGTAAGCTTTCGCTCTAATACTTTCATCCCTTTTGTCATCGGCCATGCAATCACAAAGTAAATCACTAATAAAGCAGTATAGATCTGTGTAGTCTGTAATGTCGTTGCATTCAGTACATCAGCTTGATATGTTAGATCTGTTAGAGTAATCAGCGCTACTAATGATGTACTTTTAAATAATTCAATTAACTGATTCCCAAGATTAGGCAGCATTAGTATGAAGGCTTGCGGTATAATGACTCTGCGCATACGCTGTACTTTGGTCATGTTTAAAGCAATCGTTGCTTCTATCTGACCTTCGTCCACTGATTGGATCCCGCTTCGAACAACTTCCGAAGTATACGCTCCATAATTGAGACCAATTGCTAGAACAGCTGCTGTTACTGCAGAGAGCGTAATTCCAAACATTGGCAATACGTAATATATCCAGAACAGCTGTACCAATAGTGAAGTCCCACGAAACACTTCTACATATATCCCCACTATAAACCGAATAATTTTATTCCGCGAAAGTCTCATTAACCCTCCTGCAAAACCGAGAACCAATGCTAAAATTGCGGAGAGAATAGTCGTTAGTAAAGTAATCCATAGACCCTGACCGAGTAAAGAAATTATAACTTCCCAAAAGTTCATTTTTATGCCACTTCCTTTCATTTATTACTTAATAAATTTTTATATTGGAGAGTATTTTCACTTAATTGCGTCTTCTACTGTAGCATCTCCCGGCAAGTCTTCTTCTGTAAAACCAAATTCTTGAATAATTTCCAGTAATTCACCAGACTCTTTCAACCGTTCTAGTTCTTTGTTAAAAGCCTCAATGAAATCCTGATCAGCTTCACGAAACACTGTAGCACCATAGTTGATTGCTTCTTTGCCATCTATTACTGGCTGTTTAAAATCCTCTACACGTTCAACGCCTTCATCTTGAGCTGTATCAAGTATAGATTGCAGGGAAGGACCTGTTGCAGTAATAGCATCTACTCGCCCTGCTTGCAGCGCCGCCAAAGCAGATGGCATATCTGGAACTGTCGTAACTCTATTTTCAGGTACCCCCACTTCCAATAAATAATCATATTCTACTGTCCCAGAAGGCACAGCAATAACCGCTTGTTCATTTGCTGCAATATCTTCATAAGAAAAAAGTTCCAAGGGATTTCCTTGTTCAACAGCAATAGCTTCTCCAATTGTATACTCTGGATTAGCAAATTCCACATAATCTGCTGAAGCTCTATCAGGTGTAATGAACATTCCTGCTGTTACTAAATCAAATCTTTCCGCTTGCAGTCCAGGTATAAGAGACGCAAATTCCGTTAACACTCCATCAACTTCAGTAACACCTAAATTTTCTAATATTCTTTTCGCTATTTCAACAGAAGAACCTGTTAATTCTCCACTCGCATTCTGATAAGCATATGGTTGCTCATTCGCAAAGCCTACCGTTACAGCTCCTTCTTCTTTTATCCTTTCTAGTGTCGTCTTACTTTGATCATTTCCAAAAATACTGCAACCTTGTAAAAAAAGTAATCCAACCATAAGAAAAAGGCAAAAGTTTCTTTTCTTAACTTTTGTCATCATATTTCCTCCTATTTTATTTAAATCATAAAGAATTTAAACAGTATGCTTTCATTCTTAACGATGTTTCTTCATATATTAATGCAGAAAAATAAAGAGTTATGATTCATTTATTTTAAACATCAATATGGGCGCCTTTACCTTATCAAAGATTTTTTCTTAGAGTCAACTAATCCATCTTTGCTGTATTATTAATATTATACAGGTTAGCAATGTCTATATTCTGTTTTTCAATAATTACATTATTCTTGGTAATATATTTATTTTTTTATGTAATAATTTTAACATTGTTGATAAACGAAAATATTCTTTTACTAAATAATTTCAGTTTCTCTTATAATTGATTTTACAGTAAAATCATTTAAAACCCTTTTCTTTCAACTTGGAACGTCCGTTATTTAATTTATTCCATTAAAGCTTATCCGCTCATATGATCCAAACTATATTACGTGATTTTATCACTTACTTGCGTTACAATATGATTACATACTAAGTATTATTTTCCATTTTCTAATCGAATTCTTAGAAAAGCTTCGCACCAACATATTGAAACGATTACATTTCAAGCTTTTATTTATAATACGGGCAAATCGTTTTACAGTTACCTTATGGTTTGTTACGATTGTAATTGTGCAAAAAAAGGCGCAAAAAGTCATGTTATGTAAACAAAGCCTTTTGTTACAAGCAATAAGTGAAAGTCTAATTCACTATATACAGTAAGAACAATATTATTGAGGAGGTAATGATTTCTTGACTACAAAAGTAGAAGTACAAAATTTAGTTAAAATTTTCGGTAAGAAAGAGCAGCAAGCTCTTGAGTTAATTCATCAAGGAAAACAGAAAGATGAAATTCTACAAAAAACTGGAGCAACTGTCGGTGTTAATCAAGCAAGTTTTGAAGTCCAAGAAGGCGAAATTTTTGTCATCATGGGATTATCTGGTAGTGGTAAATCAACTTTAGTTCGTATGTTAAACAGATTGATCGAACCTACAGAAGGAAACATATTAATTGATGGTGATGATATTTCCAAGATGGAGAAAAACGAACTACGTAAAGTTCGTCGAGAAAAGGTTTCGATGGTCTTCCAGAACTTTGGACTCTTCCCTCATCGTACTATATTAGAAAATACTGAATACGGTTTGGAAGTTCAAGGTATTGATAAAGAAGAACGTCAGAAAAAAGCAGAACAAGCACTGGATAATGCTGGACTTCTTCCATATAAAGACCAGCACCCTAATCAGCTATCTGGAGGTATGCAACAACGAGTTGGTTTAGCTCGTGCCCTTGCTAATGATCCAGAAATCCTATTAATGGATGAAGCCTTCTCAGCACTGGATCCTTTGATCCGTAGAGATATGCAAGATGAATTACTTGAAATGCAAGAAAAAATGCATAAAACAATTATATTCATCACTCATGATCTAAACGAATCACTTAGAATCGGTGACCGTATTGCCATTATGAAAGATGGAGAAGTTGTTCAAGTTGGTACTGGTGAAGAGATATTAACGAATCCTGCAAATGATTACGTAGAACGTTTTGTAGAAGATGTTGATCGCTCTAAAGTACTGACTGCAGAAAACATTATGGCTCGTCCCCAAACTGTACGACTAGGTCAAAGCGGTCCAAGAGTTGCATTGAATCGTATGAGAACGGAAAGCTTATCGAGCTTATTAGTTGTCGGAGAAAACCAAAAACTATTGGGCTATGTGGTAGCTGATGATGCTGCACGCTTAGTTAAAGAAAATATTACTTCTTTGGAATCCATTATCCGTACAGATATCCCTAAAGTTTCAAAAGAAACTTTAATTCATGAATTATATGACGTCATTCATGAAGCACAGACACCTGTAGCTGTGGTCGATGACAACGATAAACTTTTAGGAATCGTTGTTCGTGGATTAGTGATTGGTGCTCTTGCAAAAGAACGAGAGGAGGTAACAATTGATGGAGAATAGTATATTAGACTTTATCCCTCGTGTACCCGTTTCTGAATGGATCTCGAGTATGATTGACTGGTTAACAGATAATTTAGCGTTCCTATTTGGAGCAATCCAAGATGGCGGAACATGGTTTATGGATACAGTAACGGATTTGTTACTTTTAATCCCACCTATTGTATTTATTCTTATAATGGTAGCCCTAGCTTTTTTTGCGACTAAGAAGAAAATTGGATTACCTCTTTTCACATTAATTGGTTTGATTTATATTCAAAACCAAGGGTTATGGGAACCTCTAATGTATACATTTACGTTAGTTATAGTGGCAAGTTTGATTTCAATTATTATTGGTGTACCTGCTGGTATTCTTATGTCGAAAAGTCAAATCGCTAATGCTATTCTTACACCAGTATTAGACTTTATGCAGACAATGCCGGCTTTCGTTTATCTGATTCCTGCTGTAGCATTTTTCGGAATTGGAATGGTACCTGGTGTTTTCTCAGCGGTAATCTTCGCTCTACCACCAACTGTACGATTTACTAACTTAGGTATTCGTCAAGTTTCGGAGGAAATGGTAGAAGCAGCTGAATCATTCGGTAGTACAGGCTCACAGCGTCTATTTAAAGTTGAATTGCCTCTAGCAAAAGCAACTATGATGGCTGGGATTAACCAAACTGTCTTATTAGCATTATCAATGGTCGTTATTGCTTCAATGATCGGTGCTCCAGGACTCGGTGAACGTGTAATCAACGCCTTACAACGTGCTCAAGTTGGACCTGGGTTTGTAGCTGGGCTAGCTTTAGTTGTCCTAGCAATTATCTTAGATAGAATCATGCAAGGATTTAACAAAAAATAATGATCACCATTGAGTGAGGAATATAACTTACTCGTTAAACTCTTTTTATATCACTTAACTTATGAAAAAACATCTTTGTACTCAAAGATGATAAAAACTAAAGGAGAGATTTATTTTGACATTAACATGGAAAAAATTAGGACTAACCGTTGCTTCTGCTTCTGCATTATTCTTAGCAGCTTGTAGCAATGACGCAGACTCAGGTGATTCTGCTGACAGCAATGATGTATCTGGAGAAGTTAATTTAGCTTATGTAGCTTGGGATACTGAGATTGCCTCTACCAATGTTATTGCTACTGTGCTAGAAGATTATGGTTTTGATGCTAAAACAACTCAATTAGACAATGCTATTATGTGGGAAGCTGTAGCTAATGGAGATGCTGATGCAATGGTAGCTGCATGGTTACCTGGAACACACGGCCCACAATTTGAAGAGTATGGCGATAGCATGGATCATTTAGGCACTAACCTTGAAGGGGCTAAAATTGGTTTAGTAGTACCTGAATATATGGACGCGAACTCTATTGCTGATTTAAATGATGAAGCTGACCAAACTATCACTGGTATTGAAGCTGGTGCAGGAGTTGTTGCTGCCGCAGAGCAATCACTTGAAGACTATGACAATCTTGCAGATTGGAATGTGCAAACTTCTTCTTCCGGTGCTATGACAACTCAGTTAAAACAAGCAATTGATAACGAAGAAGATATTGTTATTACTGGATGGTCTCCGCACTGGATGTTCCAATCTTATGATCTTAAATATCTAGAAGATCCTGAAGGCTCATTCGGCGATGCTGAAACAATTGATACTTTCGCCCGTGAAGGATTAGAAGAAGATATGCCAGAAGCATACCAGATTCTAGACAACTTCCAATGGTCTACTGAAGATATGGAAGCTGTTATGTTAGATATTCAAGAAGGTACTGACCCTGAAGATGCTGCTCGTGCTTGGGTTGATGCAAATGAAGATAAAGTAGCAGAATGGACTGACGGAGTAGGAGAATAAAATTCCCCTAAACTTTATTCGGTTTTAATAATACTTTAAAAAGCTGGTAACTCTCTTTTGAGAGTTACCAGCTTTTTTGTTTTTAGTAAAAAAGAGCAGAATCTTAAAGAGTACTTTAAGATTCTGCTCTTTTCAATACACTATGATAATGACATTAACTTAAAGAACAATTACATTGTCCTGGTGTACACTGACACAGAATCACTTCTGGGGCCGATGTTTTTTTCTCTTCCAAAAGTTTCTGCATTTTTTCAATATCTTTTATGCTTACCGTAGTATCTTCTATCATCTGATAAAGAACAGATCCTCTTTTTTTCGAACATACTTGCTGTAATACTTCTTTACTGGATTCTTGTATACATTCCTGCTCAGTAACTTGAGGTGAGTATAAATATTTCCTGCCTTCTTCAATTGTACTTAATTTATTTTTTTTAACTAATCGGCCAATCAGTGTTTTTGTAGTAACTGGTTTCCAATTCATTTTATCTTCTAAAACTTCGCTGATATATTTACTAGTGGTTTGTTTATTTGCCCAAACAACTCTCATGACTTCCCATTCTGAAGCAGTAATTTGATTTTCCTGCATGTTACTTTCTCCTTCTGTTCGGTTAAATACTCCTATTGTTATTAGTTTACATCCGTAAACGAATCAAGTCAAGTTTTGCTTTATTAGTAATAACTTACTTTATACGAAAAATCAGTATATAAGATAACTAAACCTTATATACTGATTGATTTCCTATTCAGTTGTAATGGTTCTAACTTCTTCCCATTTAGGGGGTCGATTCAGACTCTGCGTAATTCGAAACTTCCCTGTTCCTGCTTTTTCCCCTATACTATTCAGAGCGTCTACATCGTTAAAGTGCCACCACTCAGAAGCTAAAGGTGTGAAGCCAGCCTCTGTCATATATTCCTGCAATCGTAAAGCTGGTTCTGTCACGGCACTACTTACTTCCATCTTTTTCCAGCCTTCTTGATCTTTTGATGCAATAGGCTTAGTAAACATGGCTGAATTAATACTTAGTTCATGAAGTGGCGTTTGCATTTCATAGGGTGTATAGTCCAAAACTTTAGGAACATGATAATCTCCGACGATACGTTCTGATAGTTCATCCACTCGGACAAGACTTAGGTCAATAGCTACTCCTCTTTGGTGATTTGAAACATTCGTATTTATAAACCACGTCATGCTCCACGGTTCTTTTGTTATACCCGCTTTAACTACATCGTTACTTTCTGCTAAATCAGCTAACGCTTCATTTACTAACAGTTGAACATCTCGTGGTCTAAATGTTTCATAGACTATTAAAGATTCTCCATTTTGAAGTGCAATTTGTTGAGCATCATATACTTTTTTAGCTGTTTGGTAAAGAATTGGCATTATATATGTCTCTTCATCTAATCTATTATTATAGTCAATCATCTCATATAATGCCTGCCCCGTAAGCTCTGGAATATCCACATAAGATGATTTGAATTGTGCATTGTAACTATTCGTATGATCATAAATGATTGATGGAACCACATCTGGCAAATTAATTAAAGCAAACTGATGTTTTAACTAGCCACCATTCTTCTTTTTCTTCCTGTATTTCGAATGGAGTACCTGCTTTTAGCTTTTCAACTAGTGGAGCCTCGACATTTGGGTCTGTATACATATTTAGTTCAATTGATGTATAACCACCAGCTCCTGTGATTGGTAATTCAAACGGACCTTCCTCGTACCAAATGGGAAACTCTGGAGTTTCAACTTCTGGTTTTTCTGTCAACTCTCCATTTTCTTCATCAGATTGGTCTACAGGAGGTAGCTCCTCTTCTACAGAGTCTTCATCAAGCGCTTGGTTCTGATTAGAACGCACATCTTGTATAATATAGACAATCAGTACAAGCAGTATCACACTAAGCACAGCGATAATAGCTGGTTTTTTATCTCTCAAATCAAAGCTCCTTTATATATTCAATCTTAATGTTTAAATTTCAGGTAATATATTTAGTTGATTTTATCACAAAAAGAATGTACTTAGTAGCAAAAGCAAGACTAAATGAGCCGGGTAAAACCAATAGAATGACCATTTTATAAAGGCATTTCTTTTACCAGGCTGTCTGTTGTATAAATAAAAGAATACAATTGCCATTAAAAATCCGAAGCGGTACGAAACGGCAGCACCGTATTCTTGTATACCCGGCAGTACGTATAGGAAAAATCCAATCGCCACATAAGCAACTACCTTTTTGTCAAACTGGTCTCGAAATACACCAAAACTAACGATCCATAATACCGCTATGTAATTCCAGTTGGCTGTATAGGCTGCTAAACAACAAGCTAAAATAAGCGCTGACTTTGCATATAAGTTCAATTTTTTATGATTCGCTATTGTCAGCGCAATCAGTCCCAAAGTTAAAGACCACATAACACTTGTCGCCTTCCATATACTCAAATTATAGTACAATACATAAGGAAAGTGAGAAATTAATGCAAATAAGAATAGTCTTTTAGTATATGCTTTTTTATTACTTGTGTAGTGATATCCTTCTGCAATCAGATAACAAATCAGTGGTGCAGCAAGTCTTCCAAAAAAATGCACACTCCAATTCAGTGGTGTTCCTTCCGGTATAAAAGCTAATGTGGCATGGTCAAAAAACATGGCAATTATAGCTACGATTTTCAGGACATTTGCATTTACTCCTGTCGAAGCTATACTTAATGATCTGTCACTTTTCAATATAGGCACCCCAATCGATAATTATTACTAATAAGTATTACCAGATTTTATTATTTTCTATAACCATAAAAATTCTCTAAAGTCTAATTACTCGTATTTTCTTGAGCTAGCTTTTTCTTCAAGTAGGATGCAAGCTCCAACATGGCGTATTTATTACTCTCTTGTTCGGCGTCTGGATTGTAATTCGTATTTGTATTAACATCATAGGTATACATTTTCCCTTGTGCATCCCTAATAAACTCTAGTGCAGCTACCTGGATATGATTTTCTGTCAAAAAATTCTGATAGGCTTTTATTTCTAGAGGAGTCAAAAGATTTTCTTTAATTTTAAACTTTACTGGTTGGATAGTTTCCCCCGATTAGTTTCTAATGAATTGGGTATTTGACAATTATCTGCTGGGCACAATTCAAAACTGTCATTAGACTCAATTTCTACACTATAAAAGAATTCGCCTCCTATAAATTCTGCACGAACGATTTTCCCACTTGCTGATTCGATATATTGTTGAACTAAGCTGATTCCATCTATAGAATCTTCAAATTCTACTCCGTTTAGATATTCTGTCAATTCTTCCAATGAGTAAATCAGATGAACCCCCAATCCTTTGCCAGCTCTATTATGTTTAATAATAAACGGCCATTCATTAAGTGTTTTAGCTGCTTGAATAATATTTTGAATACCAACTGCACCAATGGTCTTGGGTGTTAGAATACCTACTTTATTTAAAGCAAAGTATTGTTTTAATTTACTGACTTCTAATTCAATTGCTTCTGGGCCATTTATAACTATTCGTCCATGAAGTTCTAACCAGTTTAAAATGTGATCTGTTAACTCTGGTGCAAATCGATGTCCTCTAGTATGAGAAGAAGCACTCATTCGATTATAATAGATTCCAGGTGGCGGAGTTTCTGATAAGTTAATTAGCCCTTCAGACAAGTCCCATTCTTCGTAGGGCACTTCCAATATTTCTAATCTATCAATTAAATGTTTTGTCCACTCCATATTTTCATGAATAATATAAACTTTATTCATTAAGCATCCCTCAAGTTTATTATTTTATAGTAATCTCTTTCTTACAATTATAAACTAGTTACCATCATACTATTATTCGTGTTTCCAATCTATACTCTTGGCTTTTTGTGATATAAATGGAATGTTTTAACGGACGCAAAAAAGGTTATACTTTTCTATCTTAAAAATCGTATAACCTTTTTTATATGTAAAGAACAGTTATAAAATGTAGGAAAATGACAATGTAAAATTGTTGGTTTTCCTACATTTTTTATATACTCTTCTTATCCCCTATAGAATTGGAGTGGAATAGGAATGAGAAGAGATATCAGAGAAGGAGTGAAAAAACATATGATTGATGGCATAAAGCCCAATTATACTGCGTTAGCGGAACAATACGGATGTGACTATCGTACGGTTAAAGCAGCGTATGAAGAAGCGTTACAAGGTAATAAACCTAAAACAAGGAGGACATATCAGAGTAAATTAGATTCATTCAAACAAATCATAGATACTAAGTTAGAAGATCAATGTACCGCTAAAAGTATCTTCAAATTCATA
>NZ_FOSJ01000063.1 GCF_900114235.1 Marinilactibacillus piezotolerans
CGAAGTTCCTGTGAGGATTCCATTCGTCCATGATGATGCAAAAACAATGCCCGACAAGTGGATCCGTTTATTATCTTTCGGGAACAGTGTTCTACAGTACACGGACTAATACTGTAGAAGTGATTTTACATATCTCGAAAAACTTCAAAAAAACGAAGTTTTTTAAACATGCCTTCTTATACTTCTCGTTGCTTTACTGGATCTGTTATAAAGCTGTTTAATCCAGACAATGATTGGATTATATTACCTTCATCGACAGAAATCATCATACGAGCAACGAGAAATTTGGGAAACATAATTTTTCATAGATTATTGGGAGTTACCCTTTTAGTACTTAAATCTTAAATATACAATAGAATAATAAAATTAAAGGATCAAAAACTAATAAATTATGCTTTCATTCAATTTGTTCATACTTTTGAATAAAATTATAGATAGCTCCTATTAAGTTGGCATCATTTCTAAAAGCACATAATTCAATTGCTGGTCTAAACGGTGGAACACGTAACCGCCCAAATAAAGCATCCATTTCTTCATTGATTTTTTCAATTAAATCTGCTTGATTGGAGACACCTCCTCCAATCAATAACACCTCCGGATCAAATGAATACGCTAGATTATATAATCCCCGGACTAAATAATGATAAAATGTCTTCACTTCTTCTTGAGCAATTATATCTCCTTTTTCTGCCAGTTTGAATACTTGTTCTCCACTAACCGTATTTGTCGGTTGATTTGTCCGTTTAGCATACCTTCTTGCCATGGCTACTGCAGTTCCCAGCTCACTGAATGTTCGCTCTCCCTCTAACAGCATAAATCCAAACTCACCACCTAACAAGTGATGCCCGTGTTGAATCTCTCCATTAATAATGATAGCTCCACCAATACCAGTGCCTAAAACAACAAACAATACATTACTTTTATCTACTGCTGCACCTCTCCATATCTCTGCTAGTCCAGCACTATTGGCATCATTTTCAAATGTAACTGGTAGATCAAAGGCTTGTTCAAGCTCATCGTAGATTGGAAAGAAGTGAATGTAAGGAACTTCGCTTACTCCTTCAATCTGTCTTTCAATATGGTTAATCGCTCCTGGAGCCGAAAAAGCAACTCCATAAAGCTCATACTTTTTTTCAAATGTCTCTTTTATTTGTACTAGTTTATCCTTTAATTCTTCCCAGCTCTCAGGAGTAAGAAAACTATTTTTTTCTTTTAATTGTTCTTCATCCCAGATAGCATATTTCACAGAGGTTCCGCCTATATCAATTGTTAACAAGCTCATTCTCACCCCTCCTTTAATCAAACGAAGCATTAAATGAAAATGCTTTCTTTGTTATTATAACACTGATTTATTTCGATTAAAATAACTCATATTTGTTTTAAATTTTTCATTTCAACATCAGTTACTACCAAGTAGCAACCTGTCCATCTGCACGAGATTCTGTTGCACCAATAAGTACTCCATTATCATCCCTAAAAATAATCTCTCCTCTTCCAAACAAGCCTTTGGTAGGAACTATAGAAACTTCGTGTCCTCTCCTGATTAAATCTTCAATAGTTCTCAGTGACATTTGTGGTTCAACTGACACTTTTTTCTTTTCATCCCAATGCCACCTTGGAGCATCTAACGCATCTTGCGGGTTCAAATGAAAATCAATTAGTGAACTGATTACTTGAAGGTGGGCTTGAGGCTGCATATGTCCTCCCATGATTCCAAAAGGCCCGACAGGTTTATTGTTTTTAGTAATAAACCCTGGAATAATTGTATGAAATGGCTTTTTACCAGGTGCTAATGTATTTGGATGATTTTCTTCTAACGTGAATCCACATCCTCGGTTCTGTAAACTCACACCATAATCAGGCACAACAGTACCAGAACCAAACCCCATATAATTGCTTTGGATATAAGAAACCATGTTTCCTTCTGCATCAGCGGTACAGAGATAAACAGTACCAGACTGATCTTTTACTCCGGATTTTGGATCAAGTGCTGTTTGACCAATCAATTCAGCTCGTTCTTTTGCATAAGTTTTAGATAGTAAACGATCAACCGTTTCATCCATATGCTTCATATCCGCAATTGTAGCTTGTCCATCACTGAAAGCTAATTTAATCGCTTCTATTTGCTTATGAATCGTTTCAGGATCGTCCTTTGACTTTAATTCGATATTTTCTAAAATAGATAATGCCATTAATGCGACAATTCCTTGACCATTCGGCGGCATTTCCCAAATGTCATATCCTTTATAATTTGTCATAATGGGTGCTATCCATTCTGGTTGATATGTGGCCAGATCGGTTTTTCTCAAGAAACCCCCATGTTTTTTTGAAAACCTGTCAATAGCTTCCGCTATCTCTCCTTTATAAAACGCATTCCCTTCAGTTTCTCCTATTAATCTCAGCGTTTTAGCGTGTCCTTTCGATGACCATATTTCCCCTGGTTTTACAGGATGTCCATTTGGCGTAAAAGTTTCAAACCATGTTTTTAATACTGGAATTTCATTGACTTTCTCACTTAATATTTTAAAAGTTCTTTCCCAAGCCTGAGCTACAGTACTAGTGACGGGAAATCCTTCTTCAGCAATCAATGCTGCTGGTTCTAGCACTTCTTTTAAAGGTAATTTCCCATGTTTTTTACTTAAAGCAACCCACCCTGCTGGAACTCCGGGTACAGTCACAGAATCAAGTCCGTGAGGTGCAATACTTTCTCCTTTTTTTAGAATAGCTTCTCTTGTCATTGCTGCCGGTGCAGGGCCACTTGCATTTAAACCGTGCATTTCCCCATCTTTCCATATGATTGAAAAGCTATCTCCTCCTATGCCATTTGAGCCCGGCTCTACTACCGTCAGTGTTGCCGCTGCTGCTATAGCTGCATCCACAGCGTTCCCACCTTTTTTCAATATATCTAATCCCGCTTGAGAAGCTAATGGATGAGAAGATGCTACCATCCCTTTTTTTCCATAAATAAGTTCTCTCCTTGAAGCATAGTGAAAGGCACTTGCATCAAATTCTGGTATTGTCATGTCTTTCTCCCCCTTATGTATCTAAGTAAAGCTCGAGAATAAAGTCTTTCAACTTTTCTCGAGCTTTACTTATTTATTTAGTTTTTTTATTTATTTTACTGAATTATTTAGCTTGAATAACTTCTATTTTGTAACCATCTGGATCCTTAATGAAGAAGTAATTCGCCGCTCCATCTGATAATCCTTTAAGATCAGTTACTTCGTAACCAGTCTTACTGTATTCTTCATGCGTTGCTTTCAAGTCATCTACGCTTATTGCAATATGACCATAGCCATTTCCAATTTCATATGGTTCTTCCTGATCATAATTATAAGTTAATTCAACTTCATAATCATCTCCTGGAAGAGCAAGATAGACTAATGTAAATTTACCGTCTGGATAATCGGCTTTTCTAGTGATTTCCATTCCTAATACATCTTTATAGAATTTAACAGATTTCTCTAAGTCTTTCACGCGAACGCAGGTGTGTAATGCTTTTTTTGGCATAATCTTTCCTCCTAATTTATATCTATACTTAATATTCTGCCCTAAAACAGGTAGCGGGTCAAGTCAAGTAATCATTGAAATACTCACTTTCACTCTTTATTATCTTTCGTATAATTCTAGTGGTAAATCATCTGGATCCTTAAAAAAAGTAAAACGTTTGTCGGTGATTGGATCAACTCTGATCGGTTCAACTTCAACTCCTTTTTTCCCTAACCAGCTGACCGCTTTTTCTATATCGTTTACCTCAAAACATAGATGTCTCAACCCTCTTGCTTCCGGCATACTAGGGCGTTTTGGAGGATCTGGAAATGAAAACAACTCGATTTGAGCACTGCCGATAGCTAAATCCAGTTTATAAGATTTACGTTCTTCTCTATAAGTCTCATTTATAACTTTTAATTCTAAAATTTCTGTATAAAATTCCTTTGATTTTTCATAATCAGAAGCAATAATAGCTGTATGATGAATTCTCTTTAACATAGTAGACTCCTCTCTATTACATCTTACTTATACCTCATTATATCGTGAACTATTCACCACTTAGCTAAAGCTTGTATTCTAAAATATTCAGCCCAGATATTTTCACTCGTATCGTTCTATCTGTCATGGTGCGTATGAGAAATAGGACAAGTTTACTCTCGAATATGCAGTGGTTTTTTGCTATCTTTATGTCCACATTCTGAACAAATTTGTCTATAGTGGAACTATTCATTCACTTTGATTATTTCATTTGCTTTACCCGCTTACTATTTCGGTTAATAATTTCTCACTACTACTATACCAAAGCAGGAACAATCGCTCAATCGTGGGTAGTGAACTACCTATAAAAAAGTGTTCGCTCATAACTATAGAGAATAGGGGACTTCTACCAGAATTAAGTTAAAAGTAAATCTTTTAAAAAAATTGGTACATTTAGATTGATAAATTTCACTTTTTGATGGATACTTTAGATGAGTTAATTATTAAGTTTTATATTCTTGAAGCATAAAACACGCTTTGAAGAACTGAAAGGGTGAGTAAAATGAGTTTACTATTAGCTATTACTTTAGTTGGATGTCTGACGATCGTTCCCCTAATCGGATTGACTTTTTTTCATGTCAACGATATCAATGAATCAAACAAAGTGAAAGTCCCCGTTCGCTATGATGACAATGGACCCAGACGTTATTCAAAATAATCTTTTAAAGAGACGGTTTCTCATGTTGAGAAACCGTTTTTTGTTTGCAATGGTTCATTTTAAACTGTATATTTATAAAAACTACCTGAACAAAGGAGGCATACGCTTATTTCGCTGATTATATTAGAACAACTAGCTATTATGTTTTTTGTTGCCCTGTTTGGATTCATTCTTGTTCGGTTAAAGGTGTTAGATATGTATGGTAGTCAGCAAATTGCAAACATGACGACAAGATTCGTTATTCCTATCGTATTAATGATGTCTTTCCAGCAAGAATACAATCAAAATCATTTATCCTTATTAACCTTTGCTTTTATAGGATCATTCCTAGTAATGATCACCAGGATTATTATGGTTTCTTTTTTGTTAAAATCTGGTACTAAAATCGATCGATATGCAGTTGTCTTCTCAAATACTGCTTTAGTGGGTATTCCTATTGTGCTACCTTTACTTGGTTACGAAGGTATTTTTTATCTTTCCATGTATATCGTTGCATCCGGTATATTTCAGTTTACATATGGTATTTGGCTATTATCTGAGGGGAAACAAACAGTTACGATAAGACAGGCCTTGGCAAATCCAGCTACAATTGGTGCTTTTGTAGGATTAGTACTCTATTTACTACAAATAACACTACCGAGCGTGATTTACAATGGATTTGATAAGATAGCTGATACTAGCTCTCCTTTGGGAATGATTTTATTAGGAGGTTATCTAGCCCGTACTAATCTAAAAGACATTTTTCTTGTCAAAAAAAATTACTGGACAGTTTTAGTGCGCCTGATTCTAACTCCATTAGTCGGTCTTGTCATGATCTGGCTACTCCCCATTCAAAACGAGTCCGTTTTGCTTGTTTTGTCTATTGCTAACTGTACTCCCACCGCCGTCAACACTGCCATGTTTTCTCAAATTTACGGTGGAGATTATGAATATGGCGCTAGACTAATTGTTTTAGCAAGTATTCTTGCAATGATTTCTATGCCGATTATGATTACCTTATCTAATTTTGTCTTATCAATTAATTGATTATAGTCTATAATAAATAATTCAGTTTAGTATCATGGATATATAAAAGAACCAGTCAAAGTTTATAAACTTTGACTGGTTCTTTTTTATGCACACGAGAGGACTCGAACCTCCACGGGGCATCGCCCCACCAGCCCCTCAAGCTGACGCGTCTACCATTCCGCCACGTATGCTAACTCATACAAAAACTATCATAACAGCGTTTTCTATACAAGTCAATTACATTTTTCGTGATTTGAAGAGTGAATTATACTAAGCAAAAACTTATTTTTTAAATTCTTCCCTTTAATTCTAATTTTCCTTTACATTTAGAACAAACATATTTTTCTGTATTGAATTTTCGTTTACGGTGAAAAACCAGCTGACAGTTCAAGCACTGATACTTCCAGAGTTGTGCTGTCTTTTGTTTTTCTCTTAAAGAAGGAACAAACCTCAGTCCATTTACTTTTTGAAGTAATTCTTTGAATTCAGGATCTTTATGCTGATGACCTCTACCGGCTATGTGTAAGTGATAATGACATAGCTCATGTTTAATTACTCCAATAAATACTTCTAACCCAAACTTTTCTAATACTAAAGGATTAAAATCTAATTCATGAGAATGTAAAAAATATCTTCCACCAGTTGTTTTCAGTCTAGTGTTAAAGGCTGCTTTATGTTTGAATGATCGATCAAAATATTCCATAGAAATGTTTTCTACCAATTTTTGTAAGGTTTCCTGATTCACTTGTTTCTCCTTTATAAAAGTGACTGCACTGCGCCTAGTGATTTATTTATTCTCTAACATCGTTAAAGCAATACGTCCTTTTTTCAGATCAACAGAATCAATCCATACTTTGACAATATCTCCAACAGCTACGACCGCACTTGGATGTTTAATATATTTATTACTTAATTTAGAAATATGGACAAGTCCATCTTGTTTAACGCCTATATCAACAAAAGCTCCAAAGTCGACTACATTGCGAACGGTTCCTTCAAGTTCCATTCCTTCTTTTAAATCTTCCATTGTCAAGACATCTGTACGCAAAAGCGGAGCCGGCATATCGTCACGCATGTCTCGCCCAGGAGCAACTAATGCTTTTACAATATCTTTATAGGTTTCAATCCCCAGTTCAGTTTCTTTCAAAACATTCTCTTCATTTATTAATTTGAATCGCATATCTAATTCTTCAGAGCCAATCTCTGATTTGCTGACACCAGCCATTTCTAAAATCAGTTTAGCTTCTTTATACGTTTCTGGATGAATTCCAGTATTATCAAATGGTTCTTTTCCATCTGGGATACGTAAAAATCCAACTGCTTGTTCAAAGGCTTTTGGTCCTAATCGTTTAACCTTTTTCAATTGGGCACGACTTGTAAACTTGCCATTTTCTTCTCTATAGTTCACAACGTTTTCAGCCGTAGTCTTCGTTAATCCTGCAATATGCTTCAATAAAGCAGCGCTTGCCGTATTAACATTAACCCCAACTTGGTTAACCACTGTTTCTATAACAAAGTCTAATTGTTCAGTTAAACGTTTTTGAGAAACATCATGTTGATATTGACCGATTCCAATTGATTTAGGATCTATTTTTACTAATTCTGCTAATGGATCCTGTAAGCGGCGTGCGATACTAACCGCACTACGTTCTTCAACTTGCAGATCTGGAAATTCTCTTCTTGCTTCTTCACTTGCTGAGTAAACAGAAGCTCCTGCTTCATTTACAATAACGAATGCTACTTCTTTTGAAACTTCTTTCAGATTTTCTGCTACAAAAGTTTCCGATTCTCTGCTGGCTGTTCCATTACCAATAGCAACTGTGTCAACATCAAATTCCTCAACTAGTTCTTTAAAGCGTTTAGCAGCTTCATTTCGTTTTTGTTGAGAAGCCGGTTTATGTGGATAAATGACATCAATTGAAAGAACTTTTCCTGTTGCATCGATAATAGCTATTTTACAACCTGTCCGATAAGCCGGATCTAAGCCTAAAATAGTCTGATCTTTCAGTGGTGCTTGTAATAACAAATTGCGAAGATTTTCTCCAAATACTTCGATTGCCTGTTCTTCTGCTTTTTCGGTCAATTCATTACGGATTTCTCTTTCAATAGATGGACCAATAAATCGCTTATAAGCATCATTAATTGCTTCTTGAATTAACTTAACAGCTGGCGTCATATCATTGACTGAAATTTCTTGTTTATACATATAATGACGGGCACGTTCTTCATCTATGTCGATAGAAACAGACAGAATACCTTCTTTTTCTCCACGGTTCATAGCTAATATACGGTGAGAAACAAGAGACTTAATCGATTCTGAGTAATCATAGTACATCTCAAAGACAGATTTTTCATCAGCTGCACTATCTTTTTCTTTGACAACAACTGTTCCGTTTTTACTTGTATAATTACGAATCCATTCCCGATATTTCGGATTATCAGAAATATATTCTGCAATGATTTCATGAGCACCAGTGATAATGGCCTCAATAGTTTCAAGATCCTTTTCTTCATCGAGGTATTTCTCTGCTTCTATATCTAATTCTGTTTCTGGGAAAGTAAGGATCCATTTCGCAAATGGTTCTAAACCTTGTTCTTTTGCAATTGTGGCTTTAGTACGACGTTTCTGCTTATATGGTCTATATAAATCTTCAACACGCTGCATTTGTACCGCTTGACGAATTTCTTTATCAAGTTCAGGGGTTAATTTGCCTTGTTCTTCAATCGAAGCCAATACATCTGCTTTTCGTTTTTCAAGGTTTTGTAAATAAGCATTTCGTTCTTCTATTTCACGAATCTGAACTTCGTCCAACGTTCCGGTAACTTCTTTACGGTAACGAGCAATAAAAGGAACTGTATTTCCGTCATTCAACAGATCCAACACTGCCGTGATCTGTTTTTTTGAGTAGTTAGTTAATTCTTTTATCAACAAGTCTAAAATTTGTTTGCTTTCAATTTCTGTCAAACTTTTTCATCTCCAATAATTATATTCAACTCTTCTATTTTAGCATAAATTTTGATTGAGTGATTGTTTAGATTGATTAGAAACAGATTTTAACTCAGTATCTATTCTAAAAAATCTCCAGAATTAGAATAGATTTCTAATTCATGGAGATTCATTATTTTCATGATGTAAGCTTTTTTTAACCAATTTTATTGATCATTTGTACTTCTTCATCAGTTAAGGTAAAGTCAAAAATATCTGAGTTTGATTGAATATGGTCTTCATTACCAGAGCGTGGGATAGGTATTGTATTTAGTTCAATAGTCCAGCGTAAAGCAATTTGTTGAGCTGATTTTTCGTATTTATCTGCTAAATTTTGGATAACAGAATGATTTAATTGTCCTTTTTTCAACGGAGAGTAGGCCATAATTATAATATTTTCATTTTCAGAAATTTCTTTTGTATCCCAATCTACGTCACCTGGTGCTAGTTTAACCTGGTTAATGGTTGGCTTAATCGTTGCACTATTCAGGAGAGGTTCTAACTCTTTTCGTGTAAAGTTAGACACACCGATTGATTTGACTTTCCCAGTATTACAAACTGCTTCCATCCCTTTCCACGTATCTATATTCACATCGTCACTGTCGGCTGGAGAATGAATTAAAAGCAGATCAATATAATCCAGTTTCAATCTATTTAAACTTTCCTCTACTGACTTTTTCACACCGTCAAAACTCATGTCTTCCTGCTCAATTTTTGTTGAAACAAAAAGATCCTCTCTTGTGACCTGATCATTGATAGCTGAATAAATTCCTTTTCCAACTTCATTTTCGTTTCCATAACTGGGTGAGGTATCGATTAAACGATAGCCTTGCTTAATTGCATAGGCAACTCCTTTTTCTGCATTTGATCCTTTTAATTCAGCTGTGCCAAATCCTAATAATGGAATCTTTTTATGATCATTCATTGAAATATGTTTTGACAAATGATTAACCATCCTGATAATCCTCCTCTTATTTTATACCTTAAGTTTAAGGAATATCTGGTAATTACTCAAAAGAAAACGCTTCGAAATTCACAATATTTATCTATTTTCTATCTAAAAATATTGTAATTTAGTAAAGATTCATTCATTTATCATTTTAGTTTCTTTCATCAGGTTTAAATATCTATAACTACAAGTGTTTTTTCTAATTGTATTTTCACATCTTTTACGCTCCAGTGCCTTTTATTTCCTAAACATGCAGAAATATAGGTTGTATCCGCTCCTTGAAAGACTTTCCTGAAATGTACATGACCCATTAAGCTATATTTAATATGAGGAAATTCTTTATATAAACTTTCATATGACTTTGCTCCTAGAAAGGCATTCGCATAATCATATATTCTATGCGGTAAAGGAACGACAAATTCTGGATGAGTGGCTACATGTGTCATCAAAATTATTTTTCTATTCCCTACTGAGATAATATCCTCTCTCAACTGATTCAGCATCTGCATACTAATAACCTGATCACTTTTACCCCAGTCTACATAATGTCGGTCATTCCAGGAAGCAAATTTGTATTTTTTCTTATCAAACTGTTCCACGGAATATTTTTCTTGGTTACCATATCCATAATCATACCATCCAGGAGTTCCCACAATTGCCCATTCTTGATTCAAACGAACTGGATGATCAACTAACGATTCATTTTTTGACTGAAAAAAGGCATCAATTTTATTTGTATCTTTTACACCTGAATAATTCATAACTCTGTATTTTAAGTAAATCTCTTAAAAAAATCATTCTCGCTTTATTTATTTTGATAACTTTTGCCCAAAACAATCTTTTTAAAGACTCTTTTCATTTTTGTAAGTGCCCAAAAATTACTTTTGTATAATTTTGGGCACACTTATCCCTTGGAACTTTTCTCTTAAATAAATAGTATCCGCTTAGTTTATACCCATGAATGGGACCGCCTCAGGCGGTCGAAGACAGCATAGAATTCTTTATGATAAACGTGATAACTAGACAGTTTAAGATAGACTTGCCTACCTGTTTGGACAAGTTTCCCGGCTACT
>NZ_FOSJ01000072.1 GCF_900114235.1 Marinilactibacillus piezotolerans
CGGTGGGTCATCAAGGGTCAATTTGTTGTAATCAAGCTTTGTGATATCGGTCCCTTTAGGTGGTCGATCACCCGCATCTTCAAGCCAAGTAATATAATCGTTTAAAAGTTGAATTAAACTGTTTTGCCACTTGATTTTATTAACTAAATACATGATAATCTGAAGTAGATTAGGCATCTCTTTTCACTCCTTAAGTGATGAATGTTTGTTTTAGTGAACTTCATTTTATCAGATTAAGGGGGGGAAGAGGTGCCTTTTTGTATTTTAATTGATAGAGCAACGATAGTTGCATTAAAACAACACGAAAAAACAAAAAAATTGGTAATTACTAATAAAATGCACGGAGGGATTTTATGAAATTTACAGTTAATAGAATAGCTTTTTTAAAAAAGCTTAAAGATGTTCAACTCGCTGTTTCTTCAAGAACAACGATTCCAATACTAACAGGGATAAAACTTGTTGCAGATTCAGAAGGAATAAAATTAACAGGTAGTAACTCAGATATTTCTATTGAAACACTAATCTCCATACATGATGAAAAAGCTACATTAAAAATCGAAGAAGAAGGTAGTATTGTTTTACAACCTGCTCGTTTTTTTAGCGATATCGTCAATAAATTACCAGATGAAACCTTTTCTGTAGAAGTAATGGATCGTGTTCAGACAGCAATTAAGTCATCTTCGTCATCTTTTTTAATTAATGGATTAGACGCTGCAAACTATCCACATTTACCAGAAATTGATACTGATCAAGCTTTTACACTTCCTGTTCAATTACTGAAAACCATTGTAAAACAAACAGTTATAGCTGTTTCTTCACATGAAAGTCGTCCTATTCTGACTGGAGTAAATCTGTCTCTTAAAGAAGGAAAACTAAAAGCTGTTGCAACTGATAGTCATCGTTTAAGTCAGCGAGTGATACCATTAGAATCAGCTGGAGACTTTTCTTATAACATTGTTATACCAGGAAAAAGTCTGCAGGAATTATCTAGATTACTAGATGACACACTCGATGAGATTACAGTAGCGATTACAGAAAATCAGATTTTATTCAAGACAGAAGATACACATTTTTATTCTCGCTTGCTAGAAGGTAATTATCCTGATACTGACCGTTTGATTCCAGAAACTTCTTCAACTCAAATTACTCTTGATGCACAAGTGTTGCTTGGAGCAGTGGAACGTGCTTCTCTTTTATCTCATGAAGGTAAAAATAATGTCGTAAAGTTATCTGTAAGTAAAGATGAAATTGAAATTACTGGAAATTCTCCAGAAGTTGGTCGTGTAAACGAAAATGTTTCATTTAAGAATATTGATGGAGAAGAAATGGAAATCTCATTTAATCCTGATTACTTAAAAGCAGCATTGAATACTTTTGGTCCTGTAGAGATCACATTAAAACTAATTTCAACTTTAAGACCATTTGTCTTGGTGCCAAGTGATGACAACAGAGAATTTATTCAACTGATTACACCAATTCGTACTTCATAAGCCTGATAGATTCCATTTGAATGATCCTAGATAAGAAGACAGCGTAACCTTACTTTCTTCTAATCTAGGATTTTTTTGTTTATACAGGAAAATTCGAGGTAACATTATAAATTCTGCTTATTTTTGAATTCTGAGCGTGTTTAATAAAAAAAATGATATTTCTTTTTTTATATAAAAAATCTATCAGAGGCCATTATTTCCCACTAAAATTTGTATTGGACTGGTTTTTGGGTTATAATAAATTAAGTATAGTTATGATAAAAATTACGATTAAGAACAGTAAAAAGATTTCTTATTTTAAGGAGCCGATAGTGGTGAACACCCCAATTCAAATTGAAGACGCATATATTACTTTAGGACAGTTTCTAAAGCATGCGAATGTAATCTCAAGTGGTGGAATGGCAAAACCATTTTTAGAACAGTTTGAGGTATACGTAAACGGAGAACTTGAAAATAGAAGAGGTAAAAAGCTTTATAACGGTTCTGTAGTAGATATTCCAGAAGTTGGTAGCTTTGTAGTAGAGTCGTTAAAACAAGAGGATGCCTAATGTATTTGAAAGATCTTCGACTGACAGGTTACCGGAATTATGATAAAGCTGAAGTTGAGTTCTCTAAAAATATCAATGTTTTTTTAGGTGAAAATGCTCAAGGGAAAACAAATATGATGGAAAGTATCTATGTACTGGCAATGGCTAGAAGTCATCGGACTGCTAACGATAAAGAATTAATTGGCTGGGATCAGGACTTTGCAAAAGTTACTGGATTAATTGAGAAAAATCAAAGTAAATTTCCATTGGAGATTGTTCTTTCTAAAAAAGGAAAGAAAGCAAAATTAAATCGTCTTGAGCAAAAAAAGCTGAGCGGATATATCGGACATTTAAATGTTATTTTGTTTGCACCTGAAGATCTATCTTTAGTGAAAGGTGCACCTTCTGTACGAAGAAAATTTCTGGATATGGAAATGGGGCAGATGAGTCCGATCTATCTTCATCATCTAGTTGAATATCAGAAAATCCTTAAACAGCGGAATCAATATCTAAAACAAGCTAGGTTTAAAAATAAATTAGATCAGACCTATTTAGAAGTATTGAATGACCAGTTGGCAGCTGAAGGTGCAGAAGTACTAAGTGAACGTTTTAAATTTACTAAACGCTTGGAAGAGTGGGCTCGACCGATCCATAGAGATATCTCTCAAGCGAAAGAAGAACTACGCATAGAATATGCTTCCTCCTTTTCAGTACAATCTGAAAAGGATAAAAATCAACTAATGCTGGATTTGTTAGAGCAATTCGAAAAAAATCAGCAAAGAGAAATAGACCAAGGCACTACAGTTATTGGCCCCCATAGAGATGACCTCCGCTTTTACATCAACGAAAAGAATGTTCAAACCTACGGATCTCAAGGGCAACAAAGAACAACTGCTTTAAGTGTAAAACTGGCAGAAATTGAATTAATGTATGAAATGACGGGGGAATACCCCGTTTTATTATTGGACGATGTACTAAGTGAATTAGATGATGACCGTCAAACTCATTTACTTAAATCAATTCAAGATAAAGTCCAAACATTCTT
Source organism: Marinilactibacillus piezotolerans (assembly GCF_900114235.1). GTDB lineage: Bacteria > Bacillota > Bacilli > Lactobacillales > Carnobacteriaceae_A > Marinilactibacillus > Marinilactibacillus piezotolerans. The sequence continues at coordinate 3,063 of NZ_FOSJ01000072.1, forward strand.
AACGACCACAAGTCTGGATGGCGTTAAAAAAGAGTTATTGAATGACCCCCGTATTTTTAAAGTATCAAATGGGAAGATTGTTAGGGAGAGTGAATAAATTTGGCAGATGAGCAACTGACTCCAAAAGAAGTCGTAGAATTACGTGAAGAATATGATGCTAGTCAGATTCAAGTATTAGAGGGCCTAGAAGCTGTTAGAAAACGTCCGGGTATGTACATTGGTTCAACAGGTGAAGCAGGCTTGCACCACCTTGTATGGGAGATTGTAGATAACTCTATCGATGAGGCGATGGCAGGATATGCAGAACATATTACAATAACGATTGAACCTGAAAATATTGTAACAGTTACAGATGATGGTCGTGGAATCCCAATTGATATTCAGCAGAAAACAGGACGTCCCGCTGTGGAGACTGTTTTTACTATTTTGCATGCCGGTGGTAAATTCGGTGGTGGCGGATATAAAGTTTCTGGAGGATTACACGGTGTAGGATCTTCAGTTGTAAATGCTCTTTCAGAATATCTTGAAGTAGATGTCCACAAAAATGGGAAAGTCTATAATCAGCGTTATGAACGTGGAGCTGTTATGTATGATTTAAAAGAAACAGTTGCAACTGATAAACGTGGAACAGAAGTTCGATTCAAAGCAGATGCTGAGATTTTTAAAGAAACAACAGAGTACGATTTTAATAAATTAGCTACTCGTGTTAGAGAATTAGCTTTTTTGAATAAAGGATTAAAGATTTCTATTGAAGATCGTCGAGAAGAAGAACCTGTTCGATTAGATTATCATTATGATGGTGGAATCAAAAGCTATGTTAGCTATCTGAATCAAACAAAAACCACATTATACGAAGAGCCTATTTTCCTTGAAGGAGAGCAAGAAGGTATAGTCGTAGAAGTTGCCTTGCAGCATACAGATGGTTTCCATACGAATATTATGAGTTTTGCAAACAATATCCATACTTATGAAGGTGGATCGCATGAGTTTGGATTCAAAACAGCATTAACTAGAATTATTAATGATTATGCTCGTCGTAATAAAATTATAAAAGAAAATGATGATAATTTAACGGGTGAAGACGTTCGTGAAGGATTGACAGTTGTATTAAGCATCAAACATCCGGATCCTCAATTTGAAGGACAAACAAAAACAAAACTAGGTAATTCAGAAGTTCGTACAATTACTGATCGTTTATTTAGTGAGCATTTTGATCGCTTTCTTATGGAAAATCCAACTATGGGTAAACAAATTGTCGAAAAAGCATTGCTTGCAGCACGTGCTCGTCTAGCAGCTAAACGTGCTAGAGAAGTGACTCGTAAGAAAAACGGACTAGAAATCAGCAACCTTCCCGGAAAATTAGCCGACTGTTCTTCAAAAGATCCAGAAAAATCAGAAATCTTTATTGTAGAGGGAGATTCCGCTGGCGGGTCTGCTAAACAAGGACGTTCGAGACTGTTTCAGGCCATCTTGCCAATCAGAGGGAAAATCCTGAATGTTGAAAAAGCATCGATCGATCGTATCTTAGCGAATGAAGAAATCCGTTCCTTATTTACTGCTATGGGGACTGGATTTGGGGAAGAATTTGAGATTGATAAAGCACGTTACCATAAATTGATTATTATGACCGATGCTGATGTCGATGGTGCGCATATTCGTACGTTACTGTTGACATTGATTTTCCGTTATATGAGACCAGTAATTGAAGCAGGATTTGTTTATATTGCACAGCCTCCTTTATACCAAGTTAAACAAGGGAAAAAGGAAGTTTATCTAGATACAGACAAACAGTTAGAAGAATATCTTAAAGAGATTCCACCAACTCCTAAACCGGATATCCAACGTTACAAAGGACTTGGAGAAATGGATGCTGAACAGCTATGGGATACAACTATGAATCCGGAACATCGTCGTTTACTACAAGTGACTGTGGAAGATGCGATCGAAGCGGATGTAGTTTTTGATATGCTTATGGGCGAGAAAGTTGAACCTCGTCGAGTATTTATCGAAGATAACGCACAGTATGTTCAAAACATCGATATTTAATTAGATATAAAACTGACTAAAGCAAATAGAAACAAATTAACTACCGTGTGCTATGTACCGATTGTCAGAATAGACACACGGTTTTTAAGTTGTTTTGATGAAAACAAGGAGGATAAAATACTTGGCTGAAAATAAAGAAGCACGTATGGAACAAATCAATCTGTCTAGTGAGATGAGAAATTCATTCTTGGACTATGCGATGAGCGTTATTGTTTCCCGTGCCTTACCAGATGTACGAGACGGATTAAAACCTGTTCACCGTCGCATATTGTATGGGATGAATGAACTTGGGATGACTCCTGATAAAGCCTACAAAAAATCTGCCCGTATTGTCGGAGATGTAATGGGTAAATATCACCCGCATGGGGATTCTGCCATCTATGAATCTATGGTTCGTATGGCACAAGATTTTAGTTATAGAAATCCATTGATAGATGGACATGGAAACTTTGGATCTGTCGATGGAGATAGCGCAGCAGCTATGCGTTATACAGAAGCAAAAATGAGCAAAATTGCATTAGAGATGTTGCGTGATATCAATAAAGATACTATCAATTATCATGACAATTACGATGGTTCTGAAAGAGAACCTGACGTATTGCCAGCAAGATTCCCTAATTTATTAGTAAATGGCGCTTCTGGAATTGCAGTAGGGATGGCAACAAATATACCGCCACATAACCTTAAAGAAGTCATCGCAGCTTGTCGCATACTTATGAGTAACAGTGAAGCAACAGTTGCTGATCTTATGGAAGTCTTACCAGGTCCGGATTTCCCTACTGGAGCAATGGTACTTGGTAAATCAGGAATTAGAAAAGCCTATGAGACTGGTCGCGGATCAATAAAAGTTCGTGCAAAAGCGCATATTCAGGTTCTGAAAAATGGTCGTGAACGTATTATTGTCGATGAACTTCCATATTTAGTAAATAAAGCTAAGCTAGTTGAACGTATTGCTGAGTTAGCAAGGGATAAGCGGATTGAAGGAATTACTGACTTAAACGATGAGTCAGATAGAGATGGTATGCGTATTGTTATTGATGTCAGAAGAGATGTTTCAGCTAGTGTAATTTTAAATAATCTGTATAAAATGACTCCTATGCAAACTTCTTTTGGATTCAATATGCTGGCAATCGTAAATGGTATTCCTAAAACGCTTGGTCTTAAAGAGATTTTGATAGAATATTTGAAACATCAACGAATTGTAATTAGAAGAAGAACTGAATATGATAAGAAAAAAGCAGAGGCACGTGCGCATATCTTAGAAGGTTTACGTATAGCGCTAGATCATATTGATGAAATCATCTCAATTATTCGCGGGTCACAGACAGGTCAGATTGCTAAGGAAACACTGATTGAAAAATTCAGCCTTTCTGAACGTCAGTCACAGGCTATCCTGGATATGCGTATGGTGCGTTTGACAGGGTTAGAACGGGAAAAAATTGAGGGAGAGTATCAAGAGCTGATTGCAACAATTAATGACTTGAATGATATTCTTGCTCGTCCTGAGCGAATCAATGAAATTATTGAAATTGAACTAGAAGAAATTTCTGAGAAACATGGAGATGATCGTCGTACAGAACTGTTAGTCGGTGAATCACTAAGTTTAGAAGACGAAGATTTGATCGAAGAAGAAGAAATTGCCATTACATTATCCCATAATGGCTATATGAAACGTATGCCAATTTCTGAATTTAAAGCTCAAAACCGGGGTGGTAGAGGCGTTAAGGGAATGGGTACGAACACAGATGACTTTGTGGAAACGCTGCTGACTTGTTCTACGCATGATTTACTATTGTTCTTTACAAACACTGGAAAAGTTTATAAAGCTAAAGGATACGAAATACCAGAATATGGTCGTACAGCCAAAGGTATCCCGGCAATAAACTTTTTAGGTATTGAAAATACTGAAAAAATACAAGCGATTATCAATAGAAGAGGAGAATCAGCGGAAAATGAACATCTTTTCTTTACAACACGTAAAGGAACTGTTAAACGTACTTCTCTGAGTGAATTTACTAATATTCGTACTAGTGGATTAAAAGCAATCGTGTTAAGAGATGAAGACGAACTGATTGATGTCTCTTTAACAAATGGAGATCAGAATATCATCATTGGGACTCGAGATGGATATGCTGTCAGCTTCCATGAAAGTAAAGTAAGAAGTATGGGTAGAGCAGCAGCAGGTGTTCGAGGAATTAATCTAAGAGACGGTGATAATGTAATCGGTATGGATCTATTAGGTGAAGATTCTGAAGTACTGATGATTACTGAGAATGGATATGGTAAACGTACGCCGGCTAAAGAATATGCAATTCGTGGCCGTGGTGGTAAAGGGGTCAAAACAGCTAATGTTACTGAAAAGAACGGACCACTTATTGGTCTGAAAACAGTAGATGGCCATGAAGATATCATGTTGATTACTAACAGTGGCGTAATTATCCGGTTCCATTCTAAAAACATTTCGCAAACTGGACGTGCAACACAAGGTGTCAGGTTAATGCGTCTAGAAGAAGGCGGAAAAGTATCGACTTTAGCAAAAATCGAGCCTCAAGAAGAAACAGAAGAAGTTGAATTGAGCTCAGAAGAAACAGTAGATTCTAAAACTGAAAATGAAAATTTAGAGCAAAATGAAACTGGCGAAACTACAGAAGAATAGAAATGGAGAAGCATCTTATACTCATTTAGAATTTTTATGAGTATAAGATGTTTTTGTTAGTGCAGCCTTTAAAAGCGAATGTTAGTTCCTTAATTTATAATGTTAAATATGTAAATAAATAATATGTCAAGCGAAAGTTAAAATGTCCTAAAACCAAGGCTCACATTAATGCAAGCTTTTACTTCGCAAAAGCTTGCATTAATGTGACCGAATTTGTTAAAATTAGTCCTAAGCTGTTTGTTCAGCTTCGTACTCTTCGAGTGTTTTTCCGACACTGCGAAGATATCTTTTGAAAGATTCTAGTTTCCACGGGTGAGATTGTGGGGGAATATACTGGCGTCTTTCTTTTTTTTGCTCTGGAATCGGATCAAACTCTTGTGAGTAGTAGTCATGTTCTTTCAGTCTCCTTGTTGTGTATATTTTTTCAGCTATATTTACATAGATATCTCCG